>DAOUGX010000298.1:0-2878 GCA_034428855.1 Anaerolineaceae bacterium
ACACCTGCGCGGGTAATTCGATATGGATTATATCCATCCACAGTGGTTGAATTCAGGAAAACAGATATCATATTTTCCACATATTCGGGATAAGAATATACCAGTGCTTCCCAGTTTTGGAAAATATCCCGCCAGTTACCTTCATAATCAAGTTGTAACGAACCATCTGACTTTTTAATATTGATATTGAAGCGATTCCACGGCCGGCTCGGGTCACCATGTCTGCGGGAAAATGACAATGGTAGGTAGGAATTGGTTAATCGTATAAGATCAATTGAACCAATTTTTTGAATTTGTTCTTTCAACTCATTAATAGAAATTTTTTCTGGTAAATTCTCGAGTTGCGATTTATAAATTTGATATAAATTTCGATTGAGTTGTTCTATATAATCAAGAAAATCGTTTTTCTGCACACTGTACTGGCCTGGGAAATATCCCCCGCGCATTTCATTAAACATCACGTTGGAAAAATGATGTGCTGATATTAATTCTTTATTGGATTCCTGTATTCCATCAGAACTGGCCACAATTAATTCCAAATTGTTTTTATTTTCATTTACATCATCGAGAAGTTCTTTCTCTTTGGCCAATTTTTCTTTGCCCAACCACATTTTTCGATTGACAACATCCGCTGCATTTTGGTAAACATCCGCGACAATATGCCAATGCTCTTCACTCTGCGCTGATAAATTCAGACAGGTGTTTACAAAATACGCCCCTCGTACACCAAATGTTTCACTTTCTGTTTTTAATTTTTTTCCCAATCGAAAATCATTTAATTGTTTCGAGGATAAAAGCACATGGTTAACATCCAGACCCAAATGCCAGACTATTGTGGCTTCCAATGACTCGCTTGGTTCTGCTAAATCAGTTAATTTTGAGTTTAGCGTGAAAATTCCAAGGCCTGTTTTCTCATCCAGCTCATTGCGTTTATATGCATCCAGCAATGAACTGAGAGAGCGCTGAACATCCTCTGGGGTGTTAGCTGGAAGTATATTTTGAATTCCATCCAACAATTCCACCTGACAATCTGTGGAACCTTCATTCCGAATCAGATTACTTTTAACAAATCCAAACCTGTCACTGGTGCGCCAGGTATATTGAAATTTTAATTCCAGACTTTTGTTGATTTCCTCAAAAATGATCGTTGTACCGGATATATTTTTGTATAAATTTCGTTGTATTTGATATATCCCCTGGTGATGTGTGGATAATGGTTCCCAGATGTACTGTTTATTTTTATAATCAACCAAAAAAATCGTTTTGGAACCGGTATTTTGAAAATTTTCAACGATTTTATCGACTGTATAATACGGAAATAACGCCATATTTGCATTGACTCTACCGGCTGATAACCCACCAGTAGAACCTATAAAAAACCAATGGTTTGAGCTGCTGACCAGGTTGATAAAAAAAGGAGTGAGAGCATCATAATTGGAGATTTTGTAAAATCTCTCATTTTGAATGGTGACAAATTCCCCTGATGTTTCAAGTTCAGGTTGATGTTGCAATGTTTCCCCGATCCAAATAGGACGCGAATCTTTTTTCATGATTACTCCCAACTACTTTAAACGTCAATAAAATCTAATAATGGGAAATTCTAACCCAATCCACCAAAAAGCGTACGTCATTTTTACGAATCGCCTGAACGGTCTCTTCAGGCAAACCAAAATACGGTTTTTTGATTCCAGTGATTTTATGTGGGTAACCACCACCCAGGGCAAAATTTAAAATGATATGTTTGGGTTGATCAAACACCCATGGACCAAAATATTCAATCATTGGTTTTGTCACCCGATAGATTAACTTATCATCAACCTTGAATTCCATATTGCTATTTTCATGCAAATCAACTGAATATTCATGCCATTTTGTTACATCGTTATCCGCGGGAAAATACAAATAATTGACCAGTGCTGCATCTTCAGAAAATCCTTTTCCATGTACTGCAGCACTGATCCAGTCTGGTTCACCGATATATTCCATGATATCGATTTCTCCGCATTCCGGCCAGGCACCCTGCCCCAATAACCAGAAAGCCGGCCATAAACCTACCCCGGCAGGCATCTTGATTCTGGCAGAGATTCTTCCATCGCTGAATTCCACCTTTCCTCTTGAATTAATGCGCCCTGATATAAAATCAAACCTTTTTCCATTTTTAGTGTGGAAATTGGCACTGAATCGAGGGTGTATGACAAGCACGCCGTTTGCGTCAGGTTCATAATCTGTTTCAATATAAATCGTATCTACCGAATCTACATAGGCTTGTTGTTCATTATTATGAACTTCTCCCGTGACCACCACATTCCAATGCTCACGATTTAGCGATTGATCGGTGAAATCATCAAAGAAAATTTCTTTATATCCTGTAGTTTCTGAATTTTCCAATTGTGTCATACCAGTCTTTCACACAATTAATTCATATTCTCTAAGTCATTTATTTGATTTCCTGGAAGACGCGCACATAATCTACCATATATTGTTTTGGAAACTTTACATCCAAACCAATTGGGCCTGGAAGTTGTCCGCCAAGAGCCAGATTTAAAATGATGAAGAATGGCTGATCAAAAACCCATTCCCGATCTCCTACATCGGCAGTAGTGAGTGTGTGATACAACTGACCATCAAAATACCAATCGATTCTTCCTTCTTTCCAATCAATGGCATAAGTATGAAAATCATCAGCAATATTGAAAGTTTGTCTGTTCCATTTACCGATACCAAGTGCTCCAGAATAACCAGGACCATGAGCCGTGCCCATTATCAGATCGGGTTCTTTACCAACATACTCCATGATATCGATCTCTCCGCAATCCGGCCAATTGGATCCATTAAAGCTTGACCCTAACATCCAGAAAGCTGGCCACAATCCTTTACC
>DAOUGX010000299.1:0-1688 GCA_034428855.1 Anaerolineaceae bacterium
ATCGTCCTGCATCGGTTTAATCGTAATATCCATGGTAGCAATTTCACCATCACTCGAAATAATGGGGTATACACTTCGGAATGTGTCTCCATTCGCAGCTTGTTGAACAGCATATTGTAAAGACTCTCCACCATCATTCGAACTCCCCCACCATGGTAAATCCCATAATGGCTTTCCAGAAATAGTCAATGGATCTGTACCGGTAAAATCCAAAGCAGTTTGGTTAATCAATAGTACATCGCCCGTTGGGGATAATAACCCAACCAGTTGAAATGTCTGATTGAAAACTGCTCTGAAGCGTTGTTCACTTGCCACCAGGTCGAGCTGGGCTTGTTTTCTGGTTGTAACATCATTAAGAACCATAATCAAACCGATTACTTGTTGATTATGATTCTTGACTGGCATCAGACTCCAATCCCAATAGCTGATCCCTCTTTCTGGATTTAATGGATACTCAAACGGCTTTTCAATAATTCGTATGGGTTTGCCGGTCTCCAGAACGGTTGTAAATATCGCCTGATTTTCTGCGTTGGGAAATAATTCAAAATGGTTTTTTCCAATGTAGTAATCAGGGGTATGTTGATCGGCAGCAGCGTAGGCAGTGTTAACCCGAATAAAATTGAAATTAGAATCGAAATAAGCGATCATGTACTCGCTAATTTCGAAGAATCGCTCTAATATTTCATTGGATTTGCGAAGTTCCTGGTTTGTCTGGCGATGCTGATCAATTTCACCCAGCATCGGTCTGATGATGTAATGGAAATTAAGTGGAAATAAAAGCAAAACCAGTACTATTCCATCCACATACCATACGATTGGTTCAGGTATGTCCAGAATAAATTCCAAGAGGACCATGACCAAGGTCTCAACACTGAAAATAATCACTGTGGAGTACAGTAGCATTCTTCTGATTTTTGGATTATCTAAAGGTTTAATGATCTTTTTAATAATTCTTATTATTTTTTGCTGAAAAGGTGTTTTTCCCATCCTGGTCCTTTCTGAAAAAAGTCAAATCACCAGTAGATATCAAAATAATTGATTAAATAATCTTATATCAAAATTTCTATTTTGGAAATTATTGTATTTTTTCGTCATTTAAAATCGATAAACGATATGTTTACAAAACCTCGTAAGGCAAAGTTTGTCACATTCAACTCAATGGTTGATTTCTATTTTCTAGATTAATTTATATCTTAGAACCACTTTACTGCTGCTAAAGCCGTGAAGGCAATCAGAACGATCAACGCTCCCATTAATATTTGCCACTTCTCCTGTTGGTCTACCAGTCGTAACCCTTGTAATTCTGCCCGAACTTCCCAAAGCGGACCTGCAGTCCAGGCAAAAACCAGGCCTCCTAATAACCCTCCGAGGTGTCCCCAATTATCGATCATTGGACTTAATCCCAGAATCAGATTGATCCCAAGGATGAAAATGATATTGGAGAGGATTGGACGGGCTCGGTTCCCAAAAAAGCGGCGGTTTCGATAAATAAATACACCCTGTGCAGAAAGCAATCCAAAAATCGCTGTGGAAGCACCTAATGAAGGGTTGGGGGTCAGGACAAAGGAGACCACATTTCCAGCAAAACCACTCAACAAATAAAGCATCAAAAAGCGACCATGGCCATACTGATATTCCAAATTCCTGCCAAATATGTATAACGCATACATATTAAAAGCGATATGAGC
>DAOUGX010000300.1:0-1565 GCA_034428855.1 Anaerolineaceae bacterium
AATCTTTTCTTAATATATTGCCGAATTGCGCATAAAGATTTCGAACGTCCTGATCCGAGGATAATCGAAGACCATATGGTGGATTGGTTATGATCCAGCCTGTGTTTTTTACAGGTCTTGAATCTGAGATGGATTGTGTCTTCCACTCAATCATACCTTCAACTTTTGCGTTAAATGCATTCTGTCTGGCAATTTCAATTGCTCCCTGATTACGATCATTTCCAAAAATCATGGGAGATCCCTCGGGAGAGAATTGATTGGTTTCGCGTCGGACTTCGTGCCAAAGTAAATGATCAAAATTGGACCACTTCTCAAAGCAAAAATCCCGGTACAACCCAGGAGGTCGTCGACTGGCGATTAAAGCAGCTTCTATCGGAATTGTTCCGGAGCCGCAAAAAGGATCGATTAATGGCTGATCAGACGTCCATCCAGAGGCGAGGATCAAACCAGCTGCAAGATTTTCCCGTATGGGAGCTTTTGACACAATTTCTCGATATCCACGCATGTAAAGGGGAGGTCCACTGGAATCAATGCTAATAGTTAAAGTATCATGAAATAATCTGACAACAATCAATTGTTGCTTCCCTTGGATCTCCTCTGATTCACCTTGAATCAGTTGAATTTTCTTACCAAAATTTGTTTCAATGGCTTGATGAATTCGCTCAGTGACTGCACCACTATGGTAAAGTTTGGATTTGTGGCAGGTTGTCCTTATTCTTAGAGGATGATCTTTATGAAGAAACTGTTTCCATGGTAACTTGACTGATTTTGAGAATAAATCCTGAAAACTGGTAGTTTCAAATTCTGCAAATCTCACAAGTATTCTGTTAGGAACTCGTAATAAAAGATTGAATTTATATAATGTTCGAAGATTACATTCATATTCGAGATTATTATTTGGGCTTTTTGGTAATAAATCAGGAAAATGTAAATTTACCTCACTCTGAGCGATTTTCTCCAGGCCAGGAGGAACTACAAGAAAAGCTTTAAACATGCGTTTTTTTTACCAAAATCTCTTTCTGATTATTTTTCTTTGAAATTGATTTTTCAACGAATATTGGTTCTTTGGTAAACGGGTTCATTTCCGTGTAATACATAACACTGGCATATGTTGATGGAGTAGGTGTAAAAATTTGCACCTGTTCGGGAGCAACCTTAAGATTTTCTGAGGTAAATCGCTTTAATTGTTGCATTTCTCGATCCGAACAACCAGGATAGGCAGCGATGAAGTAGTAGGTGAGGTATTGGCTTTTATTGAACTTTTTATTTATCTTATCCACTCTATTCTTAAATTCCAGCAGTTTTTCTGAACCTGGTTTTCCCATTAATTTTAAAATTTTATTGTCGGTGTGCTCCGGGGCAATTTTCAACTGACCAGAAACATGATGTACGAGGATTTCCTCAAGATATTGATTACCAAATTGACGGTCGTTTAGAATTAAGTCATACCGTAAACCAGAAGCAACGAAGATTTTTTTAACTTTTGGATGTTCTCGAACAGCCTGCAATAAATCAATCTGTGGTTTGTGGGTGGGGTGTAATGCAGAACAGACCTCAGGAGAAAT
>DAOUGX010000301.1:0-4069 GCA_034428855.1 Anaerolineaceae bacterium
CTTATACATGGGGAAGAAATCGCTGCTCAGGCATTAATGGATAAGTTAGAAGAAAATCATATTGCTCCGGTTTTGTTTCCAGAGCGAGCTGATTATGTGGAAATCTAAGATTCACAGGTATAATTGGAGTGTTCAAAGGGAGAGATGCCGGAGTGGTTGATCGGGGCGGTCTCGAAAACCGTTGTGGCCAATTTGGTCACCGAGGGTTCGAATCCCTCTCTCTCCGCAAATAAAAAAAACTGCCTGATCCAAAAATTAGGCAGTTTTTGTGTCAATTATTTATTAATTTACAAATTTTCCTGTTCGGCAATTACCATGCCTTCAAGAATGATTTCTAATGCCATCGTATGGCTACAACGACCCCGGCTTTGAAAAAATTCACAATCGCATGTCCATTGCCCATTATCGTATGTGACATGATGTGGGTTGTTTTCCCCACCCACTTCTACTTCCAATTTTTTAACCAAGAACCGATCTTTTTGTTGTGCATACCTTTTTGCTTTTTCAATTTTACCTATCATCCCATAATCCATTTGAATTTCATCTCCTTTCAAAAATTTGAGTTTAAAAAAACAAAAAGCACGCAAAATAGCGTGCCTTCAAAATTTATATGTCAAATAAACAATTGTCTCCATGAAATCTCCTGATTGAATCTATAATACGAATGTTGAAGCAAATTGTCAACTCATTTTTTGGAACAATATTGCATCTTCTCCATCTAAATAATAAGATTTCCAGATTTCCTGAATAAAGTAACCATTTTTTTCATAGAGTTGAATCGCTTTTGAATTACTCCTTCGAACTGTTAATTTTATTGTGTTTACTTTCATTTTATTTTCACAATCCGATAATAATCTCTGGGCAATTCCCTGATTTTGAAATTCAGGAAGGACAGCGATGGTTGTAATCCAGCCAGTCGACTCTTGGTGATTGTAACTACCTGCAATGAAACCAACAAACTTTTCAAGAAACACAGCTTTTAACCGGATAATCCTTGGTAATGAAAGTACACCAATCAAATCCAATAAAGGCCATTGATCGATTGGAAAACAAATTCTTTCTAATATTCGAAGATCATTTAAATCTTTTAACGATGCAGGTAAGATTTTTATCATTCAGTAGAAAGAGAATGAGACCTCCCAATAAATGGGAGGTCTATATCATTATTCGGATTTCTTATTTTTTGAAATAAAATCTGAGAGTAGGCTTGTGAATTCCATTGGGAAAATATACTTCGTTGCAGGATTGGAAGACATTGTCTTCAAAGTTTCAAAATATTGTAATGTCATCGTCTGCGAGTCAATGGTATTAGCAACTTCGAATATCTTCGCCAAAGCATTTGAGTAACCTTCGGCTCGTAATAATTGTGCTTGTCTTTCACCTTCAGCGATTAAAATTGAAGATTCTCGTTGACCTTGTGCTTTGAGGATGGCCGCTTGCTTTTCACCTTCCGCAACATTGATGGCAGACTCACGTTTACCAACGGATTCGGTGACAACAGCGCGTCGAGTACGTTCAGCAGTTAACTGACGATTCATTGATTCCTGAACATCTCGGGGTGGACTGATCTCCCGAATTTCAACATTTGTTACCTTTACACCCCATCGTTCTGTTACTTCATCTAATCTGACACGTAATGAAGTGTTGATAGTCTCCCGCTCAGACAGCACACCATCTAGCATAATCCCACCAATAACAGATCTTAAGGTAGTTGTTGCAATACCCTGGGCGGCTAATTCAAAATTTCCTACCTGGAGAACTGATTGAATTGGATCGATTACTTTGTAGTACCACAAGAAGTCAATGTTGATAGGAGCATTGTCATTAGTAATGGATGTCTGTGCTGGAATTTCACGTACTTGTTCGCGCAAATCTACACGCACAGCCCGATCAACAAATGGTATCAAGATGATCAAGCCTGGTCCTTTAGCACCAATACAGCGCCCTAAACGGAAAACGACCAGACGTTGATATTCTGGAACAATCTTAATCGCTGACCACAGGAACAATAATCCAAGGACTATTACTGCCCCGATGATACAAGTCAATATTGAAAAATCAAAATTCATTTAAACCTCCTTTGTCCGATTTATTTTTTCAACCCAAAGTATTAAACCTTCTTTTTTTACTACTTTAACAACCTCACCTTTGTTTATCTTTTCATTACTCCTGACACTCCACTCCTCACCAGAAACATAAGCTGTTCCTTCCAGAAATATGTTGGTTCTGGCTTCTCCAATTGCACCAATAATATTACCTGGATCAAAATCCGGTTTTCGATCAATTGCTTCGATGATTTTTTTAACAATTACCCAAAGAATCGGAGCATTTAGTAATGTAACGACGATGGCAATGATTGGTGAAACAGAAAAGCCACCTTCTTCCGATTTGAATATCATAAAAGAACCAATATTCAGGGATGCAATCGCAATAATGAGGAAATAGTCTTTTTTGGTTTTTCTATAAACATAAATAAGAGGTAAAAAAGGAACAAGAATAATCAAAGCCCAATAATTTACTGGATTCGAAATAATTCCATAACCTGCTAAGATCATAGAAAACAAGCCAATTATCTCAACAACGCCAGTACCTGGTGTCAATAATGCCAGAACTGATAGAACAAAACCAACAACCAGCAATACGTATGCTATATTGGCATCAATTATTGGGGTCATCCTGATTATTCCTCTCTATAAAAATATTATACATGAGAAACAAAGTAAAATTTATATCATTGTATAGAAAATCGTCCAATAACAAAAGACTTATGACACCTGCCATAAACTTAATGAATTAATTAGTTCATATTGAAACATGATAAAATTCGCATTATTTTTTGGAGGTAATTATGTCTGATCCCATCCTTGTAGCAGTAGCCTGGCCATATGCCAATGCCGAAATTCATGTCGGAAATCTAACTGGTTCTTATTTGCCTGCTGATATTTTCGCCAGATATCAAAGATTAAAAGGCAGGGATGTTTTGATGGTTTCGGGATCTGATTCTCATGGTACACCTATTACAGTAAGAGCGGATGCGGAAAATGTCACACCGTTGGATGTTTACCTCCGCTTCCACGAAGGATTTCTGGAGCTATTCCAAAGTTTGGGGATCACTTATGATGTTTTTACCAGCACACACACTGAAAATCATTTCGACGTTTCGCAGAAAATCTTTTTAACACTGAAGCAAAACGGATTTCTTTATCAGGAAAGCCAGGAACAATGGTATTCAACCTCACAAAATAGATTTCTTCCTGACCGCTACGTTGAAGGCACCTGTTATATTTGCGGATATGAAAATGCTCGTAGTGATCAATGCGATAAATGTGGAAATCTTTTGGAAGCTGGTAAATTGATAGACCCTAAATCCAAAATAGATGGATCGATTCCAGAATTACGAGAAACTACCCACTTTTATCTGGATTTAAGTAAATTGGAACCTCAAATCGCCGCCTTTCTCAAAGAACGGGAAAGCTATTGGCGACAAAATGTTCTTCGTCAATCATTAGGGCAAATTCAATCTGATGGATTGCGTGGCCGTCCGATTACAAGGGATTTAGATTGGGGTATTCCAGTGCCTTTGGAAGGGCAAACGGGAAAGTGCCTTTATGTTTGGTTTGAAGCAGTTATTGGGTATCTATCGGCTGCTATTGAATATGGATTATTAACTGACAAACCTGATTCATGGAAACATTGGTGGACGAATAAAGCTTCCAAATCTTATTATTTCATTGGAAAAGATAACATCCCATTTCACGCAATTATTTGGCCTGCTGAATTGTTGGGGTTATCAACAACTTTTGACCAGATGATGGGTTCTGAAAATGCCAGCACATTAGTTTTACCATATGATGTTCCAGCCAATGAATTTATGAATCTCGAAGGACAAAAGATTTCTGGGAGTCGAAACTGGGCTGTTTATGGCCGGGATTTTCTGACCCGTTATGATCCGGATCCTTTGCGTTATTATTTAACAGTAGCCATGCCAGAAACTCGCGATACAGATTGGGACTGGGATGAATTTTTCCATCGCAACAACGACGAACTGGTAGCTACCTGGGGTAACCTT
>DAOUGX010000302.1:0-3123 GCA_034428855.1 Anaerolineaceae bacterium
TATCATCTGCCAGGGCTGGCAAACCGGTGGCATTTGCATAGGCATGTGCTTTCAAACCTGCATTTTCTTTGTATGTGCTTCCGCTCTCCTCGACATCCAGATGAACCCCCATGCCTCTGGCTGAAACCAATTCAAAAGGAGTTTGATTCAGAATGGAGCGAAATTCTTCCATCTTTCCACTATTTTCTGTCGCAATGCATAATTTCATGGTTTTTGTATCCAAAAGAGATTCGCCAACAATTGGCTAGCTTTATTTTATTACGACATCCGCAGCCTACCAGAAGCCTGTAAAAAATCCACCTATTTGGAATTAAGGGATGCTGCATTTGATATAATCATTCGTTAGGTTTGCCCGTCATAAATCAATTTTGCCCTGTTACTATATTTTTCTGATTATCATGAAAAGTAAGAGAACCGTTACCGCCATATTTCACAAAATCTTCCATACACCATTCTATGTGGTATTGTTCGCCATCTATCCGGCGATCTTCATGTTTTCCAATAATAAAACTGAAGTGCAAGGATGGATGATCATACGCCCTTTATTCGTTTGTCTTGTTTTAGTAGCAATTATATTGATTCTCGCCCGGATTGGCTTCCGCTCATTTACTAAAGCATCTTTATTTACTTTTGTATTCCTGGTCCTGTTTTTTTCCTATGGGCAAATTTACCATTTTCAGGGGTCAGCACCCGCCTGGATTGAACCGATAATCAGACACCGCTTCCTGGTACTCATCGCAGTCCTGGTGTTAATTGGTACGACATATCTTCTCAGGCGAAATTCGCCGGAACGTTTAACCCTCCCCCTGAATTGTATTGTGACAATCTTACTGATCTTTCCCTTGGTGGGTATATTGTCGTATGAATCTCGCCGGGTACAAAACCAAATCACTACGTTGGATGTGAAATCCAGTGATGTTCCTGAATTGAGCTTAGATAAACCACTCAATCCACCTGATATTTACTACATCATATTAGACACATATACCCGGGGTGATGTCCTTCAAAACAGGTTTGGGTATGATAATTCACCTTTTTATGACGAGTTAGTCAGTGAAGGTGCATATGTGGCTACCTGCAGTCGTTCGAACTATGCTCAGACGTTGCTCTCGCTAAATTCTTCACTAAACATGTCACATGTTAAAAATCTTCAGCCCACTCTAAATAGTATTCTCGACTTAACCATGTCGTTGAACTCAAATATCGTCTATCAAACACTAAGGGCAAACGGCTACCAACTCATCACTTTTGACAATGGATTTCCTCCTGGGACTATAACCAATTCTGACACCTATTATTCGCCTCAAAGTGTGCGATTAGTGGATAGATTGATGGAGGGATTTCAGTCATTCGAGGCCATGTTTTACGATTCGACTGCATTGAAGATAATTTTGGATCAACAATCCTCCCTTCCAGCCGGAGTCAAATCTTTCATCCAATCCCCGTACTCGGCTATTCGCGAAACAATTTTCTACCAGCTGGATAATGTGGATAAGCTTCCAAATAGTTCAACCCCAAAAGTTGTCCACCTTCACATAATCGCTCCGCATCCACCGGCAACGTTCGGCGCGGATGGGCAACCAGTGGATGGTCAGAAATATTTCACATTGAATCCCAACCTGGTGAAAAAGAGAGAATTTGGTCGTTCGGCGTATATTGATGAAGTCAAATACTTAAATCAGCGCATCCTGGAGATACTGCGAACAATAAAAGCAAACTCCACCCGGCCATTCGCTTTCATCGTCCAGGGAGACCATGGCACGTACGGCTTTGGTACCGGAGATGAATATGACCGGATTAAAATCCTAAATGTGTATTATTTCTCTGATGAAGACTACTCAGACCTGTATCCCGGTATCACACCCATCAATACATTCAGGGTCGTGTTCAACAAGTATTTTGATGCCAAATTGCCGATGATGCCTGATACAACGTACTATTCAGCATATGACGCTCGTTTTGACTTCCACGAGCTCGAAGAAAACTATCCCCCCTGTATGGATTAAAGCATCGTTCACTTTCTTTTATATTGTTCCAGGACTTGAGAAATGATTTCAGCGGAGAGCTGATCCCGTCGTTCGGCTATTACATTTGATAATTCAAATCGGTTTATTTCGCGGGTCCGTTTGAACATTTGGTTGACCAGATGATCCTGAATGTAAAGCCCATTAAATACAACAACCGCGCCTGTAATAATTGCGAGTAAACCCGAAACCCATTTTTCTTTATGTATGGTTAAGGTGCAAAAACTTGCGCCTATGAAAATCGAAACTGCTTCGAATCCTAGGTAGAGTGCTCTATACCTGAATAATTGAAAATGGATAATGGCGTTGAAAAGCAGGATAAATAAGGCGATTTTTCCAAACACCGCAGTCTGTTTTCGGAAAACGGCAAGCAAAAACACAGCCATCACGGATATAACCATTCCGATCCGCAGTTTCAATTCCGACCACGGAAGAAACCCGCCTTCCGGGCTGAAAACTGTCAAGACAGTTGCGGCGATGTTTTTGATCACATTATCCAGGTAAACCAGGAATTGCAATCCAACCGGAAATTTCACATTGTCGGGATAAAAAATCCATCCCAGCAGATAACCGCTTTCTGTATAATCAAACGCTTTCCCGCCAAAAAGAATCGCCCGGAATAAGAAGTAAGCCAGAATGGAGAGTACCGCGGTTCCAATAACCCAATTCCGATTGGATTTGTGGGTAAAAATACTGACGATGATGGCTGATAGCGGCACTATCAATCCGCTTTCTTTGCTTAGAAATGCCAGAATAAAGAGGAAACCAAAAATCACAGTGGTCATCACCCTATTGAAAATCTTCTTGCTAAACATCAAGATCAACGTGGCATTAAGGACAAAAGCAACCATGATGGTGGGACGATCGGAGATCCAGGTAGCCGGGGAAACTGCATACATGGAAGTTCCAAAACAGAGTGCTGCGACTATGGCGATCCAAATGGGGGTTTTTTGCCGCAAGAGCAATGTATAAACGAGGAGTACATTGATGATGTGGAGTACAAGGTTGATAGCCTGGTTGGGAAAAGCCCACACGCCTACCATCCGGTAGAGAATCCAGATGGAAATGGCATGTAGTGGACGGAACGCATAATTCCCCA
>DAOUGX010000303.1:0-4609 GCA_034428855.1 Anaerolineaceae bacterium
GCGGGTGCCCGCCAGAAAGATTATCCCTGATCATCATCACCCATGGTGACTTTGACCACATTGGTAATGTTGCTTTTTTGAAACAACGCTTTGGCGTAAAAGTTGCCATGCATAAGGATGATGTTGGTATGGCTAAGCAAGGGGATATGTTTGTCAATCGAAAAAAGCCCAACTTTTTAATTCAGTTTTTCGTTCCCCTTTTTACCGGCTTTGGCGCAGCACATCGCTTTTCCCCGGATGTTTTATTAAAAGAAGGAGATAATTTATCTGACTATGGGTTATCCGCGCGGGTAATCTCCATTCCGGGGCACTCCAGGGGTTCCATTGGGATTCGATTGGAAACAGGAGAATTTTTCTGTGGTGACCTGTTTGACAACACCAAAGAACCTGCTTTTACTTCTTTGATGGATGATCAGGTAGCTGCCAACACCAGTTTAATGCGTCTGCAACACGAGGGGATAACCAGAGTCTATCCCGGTCATGGACAACCTTTTGATTTTTCAGTTTTTAAACGAAAACCTTAAGCCCTTTTAAACACGTTATGAAAGAAGAAATTCGCCAATTATTAAATAATCATCTCGTCAGTCAGGCTGCCGCACTTTGGTCTGGCCAGGGTAAGATTGAACTACTGGATGATGTGGCTAACTTTGTGTATCAATTTCAAAGTGATGCTCGCTGGAAAATCCTGCGTATCACGCATTGTTCACATCGCTCCGAAGAGCAGATTGTGGCTGAATTGGATTGGGTGAATTATTTGTTCAATCTGGGAATCCCGGTTGCTCGCCCTTATTTGTCGATTAATAATCGTTTTACGGAAGTATTTCCAGTTCAGGATTCCTATTTCACGGCGGTGGTGTTCAACTTTGCCCCAGGTCAATTGATCGAAAGTGCTGATCCAGCTCAATGGAATTCAACCTTATTCTATGAGATAGGAAATTTAATGGGACAAATGCATCTGGCGGCAAAAACATATGATCCTTCTTACTTATCTCAAAAACGACCGGAGTGGTATGAAGACGATCTGATACAAAAAGCCAGGCAATTTCTACCACCCGACCAGCAGGAAGCGGCTGATGAACTGGAAGAGATCCTCGCTCAATTTCACCAGTTACCCACCAGCACGGATGATTATGGTCTCATTCATAATGATCTGAATCCCACCAATTTTCACCTGGATCGCGGCCAGATCACCTTATTTGATTTTGATGATTGTGCTTACAACTGGTTTATCAATGATATTGCCGTGGTGATGCCACTCTACTCAAACATGTTTAACCAGCCTGATTGGAAAAATCGACTGGATGAATTCATCTGTTGGTTTATGCGCGGATATAAACAGGCAAACCAGCTGGATGACAAGTGGTTACATCTGCTGCCTACCTGTATGCGCCTACAAAATTTAATCACCCTGGTCGCCATGCATGCCTCCAATGTGCCTGGATCGCAATATCACTCTTTTTATGAATTGGTGTTGAAGACTTATCGCGAAGGTCATCCCTTATTTCAGTACGATTTTCGGGATGTCTGCAAATCCCTGAACGTCTAAAAACGGAACAAAATCGTCCTGTACACAAGACAAAAAAGCCCGTTTTTGTCTTGTGTACAGGACAAAAACGATATATAATCGTCTTATACGCAGGACAAACTGGAGGTTTTCAATGTCAATCGATGTAAATCTCATAAAAACAGTACTGGTCGATGCAAGAAATAACGTTCAAAGAACGGACTATGTACGTCGAGATATAAATATTGAAGAACAAATGCCCTGCATCTTTGTAGGTGTCAGAAGGTGCGGAAAATCATTTCTTCTTTATCAACGGATGTTTGAGCTGGTCGAAAAAGGACATAACTGGGATGAGTTTCTATATATCAATTTTGAAGATGAGCGGCTCATTGGATTTGACCATTTAGATTTTAATACTCTCTTGGAAGCACATTACGCGTTAAATCAAACTTCACCGATCTTATTCCTTGATGAAATTCAAAATATTGATGGATGGGAAAAATTTGCAAGACGAATGGCTGATGAAAAACGGATGATTTATATCACCGGTAGTAATGCGAAAATGTTAAGCCAGGAAATGGCAGCGTCACTGGGTGGCAGATATCTTGTAAAGTTTATTTATACCTATACTTTTGAGGAATTTCTCAAAGCGCACCAAGTTCAACCAGAAGAATCAATCATTTTTTCCACAACTGGAAAAGGCAAAATTATTGGTCTGTTTGAAGATTATTTTTATTATGGCGGGTTCCCTGAACTTGTTCGAATAACCCAAAAGAGAGATTATCTAAACAGTCTTTACAGCAAAATCTATTTAGGCGACGTTATTATTCGTTATGGATTAACAAATCATAAAGCGCTAGAAGTATTAATGAAAAAGCTTGCTGAAACCGTTCGTCATCCGGTTTCATTTTCAAGATTATCAAATATTGTTCAGTCGGTTGGAATTAAAGTTGGTAAGAGTACAGTAATTCAGTACCTTCAATATGTTGAGGAATCACAGCTCGTTTTTTTCATCGAAAATTTTGCTTCGAATTTGGTTCAAAGAACAACAACTCAAAAATATTATTTCATCGACAATGGTTTGTTAAATCTCTTTTTAATAAATTCTGAGTCCGCATTAATCGAGAATCTGGTTGCCATTGCTTTGATAAAGAAATATGGAAAAAATCAAGCAGTTTACTATTATGAAAAAAATATAGAGGTTGATTTTTATATTCCACAAAGTCGTCTGGCAATTCAAGTATGTTATTCTCTCAAAGATCCATTAACTTATGAGCGAGAAGTAAATGCCTTAATCAAACTGGCTGGATATATTGACTGCGATAAATTGATGATTATTACATATTCCGAAGAAGGATTCATTAGTCAAAAAGGGGTCGAGATAGAACTGATTCCTGTCTGGAAATGGCTTTTAACCATAAAGTAATAATCATTTCTTTCCTCACAAAAGAATAAGTCTTTAATTAGAAGCTTATTTGACTCTCCTTTTTTGTATAATACTACCAAGGAGAAAACCCTCATGACCTTGTCGATTATTCTCTTGTTATTAATCCTGATCATTGCCTTGGTGTTATTTTCATTTGAATGGATTCCTCCCGATGTCACCGCCCTGGGCGTTCTGGTTGCATTAATCTTTCTTGGATTGGTCCCCCTGGATCAGGCTTTTGCCGGTTTTGGCAGCGATACCTTCATGTTGCTGTTAGGATTGCTGATTATTACAGCTGCGTTAATGCGTACCGGTGTGGTCGAAGTGGTCGGACGCTTCATGTTGCAATACACCAGCAAACACCCACAACGATTACTTCCAGTAACCATGCTGGTAGTTGGTTTATTGAGTGCTTTTATCAACAACACAGCAGCGGCGGCCTTCTTTTTGCCTGTTATTTTGGGATTAACCCAACGGGCAAAAATGAATGCGTCCAAATTACTCATGCCGATGGCCTTTGCTGCCATTTTGGCCAGTTCAGTAACCCTGATAAGCACCTCCACCAATATTGTAGTGAGTGGCTTGATCACCCAATTTGATCTGGAGCCGATTGGCATGTTCGAACTGACACCGGTCGGAATTCCGATCTTAGCCACAGGTATTCTATACATGTTTTTTATTGGTAAAAAACTGATTCCTGAGCGTGCCGCACCAGAAACCATGACGGAAACCTTCAATCTGCGGCCTTATCTGGCGGAGTTACGCATCACCCAGGGATCTAATCTGGCAGGAAAAACCCTGGCACAATCCAACCTGGGTCGTAATTATGATCTGACAGTTCTTTCCATCATCCGCAATGGAGTCCGCCAGCAGAATCTATCCGCAGATTTTACGCTTCAGACAGGAGACGCCCTCCTGGTGGAAGGCGCATCCGAAGCTATTCTAAAAATTAAAAATGTGGCCGGGATTGATATTCAGGCTGATGTTAAATTTTCGGACGCCGACCTGCAAGGCGAATCCTTAAAGTTGGCCGAAGTGGTGTTACTACCCCGTTCACCATTTATTGGGCGTTCTGTTAAAAGTCTGAAAATGCGCGAGCGGTTTGACATTCAGGTGGTTGCCATCAATCAACGCAGCAGTATTGTGCATACCAAAATTGCCGATACCCGCCTGCAAATGGGTGATGTGTTACTGGTACAGGGCAATCCCAGACAGATAGAAGCTTTACAATCAGAAAACGCCTTCAATGTTCTGGGCGTGCTGGAAGTTCAACGTTTTGATCCAAAGCGGGCCATCCTGGTTGTATCTATTTTCGCGGTGGCTCTTTTACTGGGAGGATTGAAGCTATTACCACTTCCTGCAGCCATGTTGGGTGGTGCATTTTTGGTGTTTGTTACCCGAAGCATCACCCCGGAAGATGCCTATCGCCAGGTGGATTGGAAAGTGTTGATCCTGATTGGCAGTATGTTAGCCCTAGGAGTTGCCATGCAAACCACAGGTACCGCCCAATATCTGGCTGATTTGTTGACCCGTCTGGTTGGAGATTGGAACCCGCTCTGGCTGTTAACCGGGTTTTTCGCTCTAACCGTTTTACTAACCCAACCGATGTCTAATCAGGCTGCTGCAGCAGTGGTCATCCCGGTAGCTGTGCAGACGGCCATCCAGCTAGGCTTAAATCC
>DAOUGX010000304.1:0-10331 GCA_034428855.1 Anaerolineaceae bacterium
CCTTCTCAGCTGAATGTCGTATTAATTAAGCTCTGCTACAATTATAGGAGCTTAACCATCTCAGGAGGATTAATGACAGAGCAAACTCAACCTTCAGAATCGAACGAGAAGGGAAAAACCCCGCAAGAAATCACCTCAAAAACACAACACAGCATCAATATTGATGGTAAACAATTGGATTATTCAGTCACTGCTGGCACCATCCTATTAAAGGAAGAAAATGTAGAGAATGGGGAAGTACCAAAAGCTTCTATTTTTTATATTGCTTATACTTTAAATGATTCCGGTTCAACGACTGAAAGACCCGTCACATTTTCTTTTAATGGTGGTCCAGGTTCCTCATCTGTCTGGATGCATCTGGGACTTTTAGGACCCAAACGAGTACTTTTCGATGATGAAGGAAATCCATTGCCCCCTCCTTACAAACTGGTGGATAATGAATTCACCTTATTGACCCACACAGATCTTGTGTTTATTGATCCTGTCAGCACTGGATATAGTCGCGCTGTTCCAAAAGAGAAACCAGATCAATTTCACAGTCTGAAAAAGGATATCGAATCTGTTGGAGAATTCATTCGCTTATGGACGACCCGGAATAATCGCTGGACATCTCCTAAATACCTGATTGGTGAAAGTTATGGTACCACCCGTGCCGGAGGTCTTTCAGAATTCCTGCAAGCACGCTATGGAATGTATCTCAATGGTATTATGTTGGTTTCATCCATTCTGAATTTCATCACCGCCAGGTTCACACCCGGTAATGATTTGCCTTACATTCTGTTCCTGCCAACATATACAGCCACGGCCTGGTATCATAAAAAGCTTGCGCCTGAATTACAAAAGGACTTAAAGAGCACCCTGGCACAGGTGGAAGATTTTGCCATGGGAGCGTATACCCTGGCATTAATGAAAGGGAACCGATTACTTCCGGATGAAAAAGAAAGGATTATCGAAAAACTTGCATATTTCACCGGTCTTTCAAAAGCATATGTTGAGCGAACAAACCTACGGATAGACATTCACCGCTTTACCAAAGAATTACGGAGAGATGAAGGAATAACTGTTGGTCGTCTGGATAGCCGGTATACCGGGTTTGACAGGGATGGAGCTGGAGAATTTTTTGAAAGTGACCCATCCTATGATGCCATCCTGGGGCCGTACACTGCAACCCTTTACGATTACGTCCGAAGAGAGTTAGGTGTGGAAATGGACCGCCATTATGAGATCCTGACCAATCTCTATCAGACCTGGAAATATGATGAACACGAAAATCAATTTGTCAACACCGCTGAGCATTTGAGGTCTGCATTTCGAATGAACTCGTCATTAAAGGTAATTGTTTGTAATGGGTATTTTGACCTGGCAACACCTTATTTTGCCACCCGATATACCTTTGACCATCTCGAATTGCCAACCACATTGCTGGAAAAAATCAAAATGACTTATTATCAATCCGGGCATATGATGTACACCCATAAACCTTCATTAGTACAGGTAACATCTGACCTAAAAGACTTTATTCAACAATCTCAATAATTCTTCCGATATAAAAAACACATCGGCCATAGAGCACCAGGGTGATTTCTGGTGCTCTATTATTTATGACAGAATAAACACCATGTAACAAATTAATCATATTTTGCTTGTGACTTTCATCACTTGTGAAAATTAGTACAACGGTCTAATATAACATCATATAACAATCTATAACATGATATAGCAATTTAAACCACATGGAAAATTTACTAACCTCAAAACAAGTACAAGATATATTTAAAGTTGACCGCATAACTGTTTATCGCATGCTGCAGGATGGCCGCCTGAGAGGGGTAAAAATTGGCAACCAATGGAGATTTCCACAAAGAGAAGTCGAGAAACTCTTAAGCGGTGAAATCGTTGAAGTTCCTGTCTCAAATGAGTCTGAATCGATATTTCCAATCCACTGTGTACAAACCATCCAGGATTTATTTTCATCGGTAAGCAACTTCAGTGCATTGATCATTGACAGTAATGGCAAATTGGTGACCCGGATCAGTAGACCCAACGCCATCAGCACCCTTCTTCAATCGACACCTGCTGGCAATGATTACTATCAGGCATCCTGGCAGGAAATAGCTGCTAAAGCGACAGGTCGTGAGGAAATGTTTACCTGTCATGCAGGTCTACGGTATTTTGGCTCGGTCATCATCAATCAAAACAAAAAACAGGGGGTTTTTCTGGTTGGGGAATTTTATTTAGCCAGCGATGATCAGGAGAAAGAAAAGAAAAAATGGAACGAGATTGCAAAGATTTGCGCAATTGACGAACAGGAATTAATACAAGCTTATCAACAGATTCCACGATTGTTGCCACACGAACAAGCACACCTGACTTCTCAACCAGCGGCAGCTGCCTTTGCAGTGGAAAGTATTTTGACTGAGCGTGGGGCCTTTATGAACCGTTTACAACAAATTGCAAATTTAACTCAAAAATTATGAGGAGATTGGGAATGAAAAAAATAGTTATTTTAGGGGCTGGAACAGCCGGAACGATGGCAGCTAATCATTTATCCCACATGCTGGATATGAATGAGTGGCAAATTACGATAATCGATGAAGATCCAATCCATTATTATCAAGCTGGATATATATTTGTCCCATTTGGAAAAGCAACCCCCAATCGATTAATGAAACAAAAAAAGAATTATCTGCCATCAAAAGTGCGTGCTTTACAACAAAAAATCGAGTTAATTCAACCAGAAAACAATAAGGTCATTTTGGCGGACAAAACCATACTTGATTATGATTATCTGGTTATTGCCACTGGTTGTGATATTTATCCCGAAGAGACTCCTGGACTGGCAGAACATGAGTGGGGGAAGTCAATTCATTCGTTCTATACATTAAAAACGGCTGTCGCCCTGGAAGAAAAAATGCGTAATTTCCAGGGTGGAAGAATTGTTGTCAATGTGGTCGAAAATCCGATTAAATGCCCGGTAGCTCCCATGGAATTCTTAATGCTGGCTGATTCATTTTTTACACAAAAAGGCATTCGTGATCGCGTGGAGTTAATTTATGCAACCCCCAATTCAGGTGCTTTTACAAAACCAGTTGCATCCAAATTAATTGGCGACTTGCTGGATCGGAAAAACATTAAGGTGGAAGCTGATTTTTATATTGAACGTGCAGATCCTGATGCAAAAAAGATAATTTCATACGATGAACGTGAACTAGATTTTGATCTTCTGGTAAGTGTTCCACTGAATAAAGGATCAGATGTGATCGGGAAATCCGGTTTAGGAGATGATCTGAATTACGTAGCCGTAAATAAGTCCACCTTCTTATCCGAAAAATTTGATAACATTTTTGTTTTGGGGGATGCTGCCAATGCGCCAACCTCTAAAGCCGGATCAGTAGCACATTATGCTACCGAGCTCTTTGTTGAAAATTTCAAACACTTCGTTGAAGGAAAACCACTGGAAGAAAAATTTGATGGACATACCAATTGTTTTATCGAATCAGGTTATGGAAAAAGTGTTTTACTGGATTTTAATTATGAGCAGCAGCCATTACCAGGTCGTTTTCCGGTACCAGGTGTTGGACCGTTCTCATTATTGCAGGAATCAAGAATAAACCATCTTGGAAAATTGTCCTTTGAGTGGATGTATTGGAATATCCTCATGCGAGGAAGAAAAGTGCCTTTGCCACCAACCATGAGCATGGCTGGCAAATGGACCGATTGGGAAAAAAGATTTAATTAATCATAAAAAAAATAGGAGTACATACAATGGCAACCAAAGTAATTGCAGGAAAAACAGTTGAAGTAAACGAAGAAGGTTTCTTGGTAAACCCGGCAGATTGGACCAAAGAAATAGCAGCTGAATTGGCAAAAGAAGAAGGCATTGCGGAATTAACAGAAATGCACTGGAAAGTAATCGAATTCAGCCGCCAGAGTGCTGGTGCTACCGGTGCGTCACCAACTTTACGCGCGATCACCAGTGGTTCCGGTGTAAACACAAAAGAGTTATTTTCACTCTTTCCAAAAGGTCCCGCCAAAAAAGTAGCCAAGATTGCTGGTCTCGGAAAACCAGAAGGCTGTGTTTAATTCAATTTGATGAGAAAAATAAAGGAGTAGTAGCAATGGAAGAAAAACCAAGAAAAATGGCGTTTATATGTTCCAAAGGAACATTGGATATGGCGTATCCAGCTCTGATTATGGGTTGGGCTGCACTGGGAAACGGAATTGATGTGACTCTGTTCTTCACCTTCTGGGGAATGGATCTGATCAACAAACATCGTGTTGACCATCTCGAATTAGCTCCGGTGGCCAATACCAGCATGAAAATGAGTATGATGGGAGTAAAAACCGGAAATTTGGGTATCCCTAATTTGATGGGTGTATTACCAGGTATGACAGCTTTTGCTACCAAACTAATGCGTGACAAAATTGCTGATCTGGATGTTCCACCAGTGGGTGAATTTATGCAAATGCTTTCGGATGCTGGCGCACATTTATACGCCTGCAAAATGTCTGTTGATATGATGGATCTAACCAAAGAAGATTTCGTTCCCGGTGTGGAAGACATTGTTACTGCTGCTGAATTTATTGATATGACAGAAGATACACAGATTATCTTCATCTAGTTTAAATAATTCTAATCTTTAAGTGATTATGCTGACATACTGGTTAGCATAATCACTTTTCTTTTTTTTCTGGTCTGGCATGAAACTGGCAACTTAAGGTAAAAATCCTGTGTTTTGTTCGATTATGGATTTATAATATCCAAATCAATGGAGCAGAACCAAAAAGTGAGAGTGGTAGATTGAACAATTTCAATAATAATCCAAGAAATCCTCAAAATCGCAGACGAGTGGTTCATCCGACCAATGGGAGTAAATGGGCTGGACAATCGATGGCCAGACCAATCCCCGAGAAAAAGCCAAACCAGTTTAATATCCCGATACCCAAATTTAAATTACCCAATCCTGGTTTGCAGATCAAATGGAACCTGACTACTGTTCTGGGTGCCTTGTTTATCTTTTTTGCCTGTTTAACTATGATTACTACCCTGGTTGCTTTTGCAAATCATTTTTCGAAGGATAATAAAGCAAGCGCTGCTCCTTTGGAAGAAGAAAAAATACCAGCTGTGGTCACACCAAATTTTAGTAATCAGATCAAAGTGTTATTGCTGGGTTCAGATTTACGTCCCAATGATGGCAGTTTCCGTACAGATGCGATTATGATGGTGGTGCTTGATCCTGATTTGATGCAGATCAATGTTGTTTCATTTCCCCGTGATCTTTGGGTTCAGGTTCCCAGTTTATGGGAGATGAAAATTAATCAAGTCTTCCAGTTGGGAGGGTTTGATGCTACTGCTGAAATGTTTGAAACGAATTTTGGGATGCGACCAGATTATTATGTAATGACGAATTTCAATGGTTTTACGCAATTTATTGATAATCGAGGTGGCATTGATGTTCATGTAGCTTCTGATTTTTCGGATCGTTGTGATTTGCCGATTCAGGATGCCAATGGAGATTGTTATCTCCAGCAAGGAACAGTCCACATGGATGGACCTACTTCACTCTGGTATGTGCGCGCTCGAACCTCATCCAATGATATTGATCGTAATCGTCGGGAACAGGAAGTGCTGTTTGCTCTGGCTAAAAAAATGATCAGCTTCCAATCCATCACGCAATTATCATCGATGAAAGAGGAAATTCAGGAAAATGTTGATACCAACATGACGATCGAACAGGGCATTCAATTAATGCCTTTCGTCGCCATGGTCTTAAATCAACCAGAAAAGATCAATTCGATTGCAATCGGTGAGGAACATGCAACCCCATCCTGGTCATGGGATGGCATGTGGATTTTATTGCCAGATGTTGAAGCAATCCAGAATCTCTTACGTGAAGCTGGGATAAAACTCTAATCATCAGGTATTGACAATGATACTTACCTTAATCGGTATGTCTGGTACAGGGAAATCATACTGGTCGAAAAAACTTGAATCTCAAGGGTTTAAGAGATTTGGATGTGATGATCTCATCACTGCTCACCTGGCTAAAAAATTAAATCTATCTGATATGAATTTGTTCAATATGCATCAATGGGTCGGGTATCCGGACGAAGAATCATATGACCAGCGGGCAATGGTTTATTTGCAGACCGAGGAAGAAATCCTTCAGGAAATCATCGCATACCTGGAAAATTCTGATCCTGAAGAAAACATTGTTATCGATTCGACTGGCAGTGTAATCTATATGCCTGAGCGAATATTAACAAGCTTAGCTGCCTTATCAAAAATTATCTATCTTGATATCACCACTCAGGATTTTGACATGATGTTGAAATATTATCTGGAGAATCCGGTGGCAATCATCTGGAATGGCTATTTTCAACCATATGCCAACGAAGATCGCAGTCAGACTTTTAAACGTTGTCACCCAAAGTTAATTCACTCCAGGGAGGAACAATACAAGCAACTGGCGCAACTCATCGTACCCGCAACGTTTCATCGTTCACCAGAGACCTCCACAAAGGATTTTTTATCTTACATCCAATCACAAATTCCGGAATAAAAAAGTGGGAGGTTTTCCTCCCACTTTTTTCATCATTTACTTACTGGATTCTGCCACCAATAATTGATTCAATAAACCACTTTCGGGCGGAACCAGGGTTAATTTGCCTTTGTTTTCGAGGATCTTCTGCATTTCCAGAATTTCAAACATGGCATTGGATACTTCGGGGTCTTTGGTAATTTCCTGCATGGCTTCCCCAACGATTTTTGGTCGAATCGCCCCAGCCTTGGCAAATTCAACCGCTGCCAGGCGCTCAGCAGTTCCAGCGATGACGTTTACCTGATTGGCACCATCCTGTTTGATGGCTGAAGTAACCTGCCGCAAACGATTTACCACCTTTTCCTCAATCTGCCGGATCATGCCAATATCCCGGAAGTGCACTTTACGGATATACACAGAACCTAATTTATAGCCCCATTCATGTGATCGCGGGGTTACTTCTTCCCGAACGGTGCGACTCATGCGATGGCGGTCGACCAGCATCTGATCCAACGGCATATTACTGAGAGAACGAACCACCGCATTGCTGACATTGGCTGCCAGAGAACCGCGAGGGTCAGCGTTTTTGAATAAGTAGGCTACTGGATCACTGATATACATCTCATACCAGATACCAACCCCCATGGGTGCGCCTTCTTCCGAATTGACTGGATTGCTGCGCAAATATTGCTGATCCAACCGCATATCCAGCACTTTTCGGCTGCCAAACCAATTAACCAAAAAAGCTCCTGGTCCAATCTTGAACGGCAGAATATGAATTCCAGGTTCATTGAGGATCCCAATCACTTTACCGAACAGGATAAATACCTGAGAAGTGCCTTCGTTGACAATAGTGTACAGGCCTAATAATCGTACAAAGAACAGAAACAGAGGCATGATGAACCACATGGCGAAAAATGTAACGACTGCGGCGATGATCATCTCAACAAATGGGTTCATGATTGCACCTCCTTGACTACTTGATGCGCATGGTTAAACAATCGTAGTCTGACATTGCGAACATAAGCCCCCAATGCTCCTGGACCACTACTTTTTAATATTCTCAATTGTTCCGCTAATGCTTTCAGGGGTTCCACTTCGGCTTGCGCATTGAGGGTCTCAATTTCAACAGCACGCTTCGACTGTACGATTTTCTGATCCGCTAATGCCTGAGCCAAACTGATATCCGAGGAAACCTGATTGTGAGCTGTGTTAATCGCAGCCAGGGCAACTTCCACATCCGCGGGCGGGTCGATACCTGTGATCAAAGAAGCATCCAGGAGAATACCATACCTGGCCACCGAAGAACTACATTCCCGTTCCATATGGTCATTTAAATCTCTCAGATTTTTTCGCAGATCATTAATGGACACACCCGTTACAATACTCATCTCACTTTGTTGAGTAGGGGAAACTTGCGGGGCTTCAAAGCTGGCAATTCGTTCACGCAAAACAGACACAAAATAACCCATCACATGGGAAATTGGGTTTTTCACACCAAAAAGATATGCGTATAGATTATTTTCTGCAATCCGATAACGGATTTGTCCGGTGAGCCCCGTGTTCAGCTGGTCTTTGGTTACAGCTTCGAGTACAGTACCTCCTGAGTTTGCCTTAGGGTCATCCGGGTCATAAGCCATATTAATGGTCTGAGTAGCTACTGACACCTTATAAACTTTTTCCCATGGCCATTTGAAATATGGACCACCAGGTTGAATAACTTTCACCAATGGATAGTTATACCGATTTTTGTGTTCCTCTGTCAGCATTTCAGCTAGTGGGGTGTTGATCGTCATATTGTTACCCAACCGTTCAGCACGCCCAAATACTGTTTTTACAGCTCTTTCATTTTGATCAACTGTAAAAAATGAAGTTAAAACATAGCGAAACACAAACCAAACGCCAAATCCTATGACAATTCCCATTAATATGCCCATAAGCAATTCTCCTTTTTATGGTGTTGTAATAAAAAATTAAAATGACCAGAATGGTTCATTTAAAGTATACAGTTGAAAAAATCAACTAACAAGGACTTATAGGATGATTCTGTTGGATTAATTTTCGTTGTTCTCGAAATTGATCAAGATGATCGAACTCATGTAATGCCATTCGTCTTGCCTGGCTGAAAACTGTATGTTTTCGATTATTGATCCAGGCGAATCGGTTCCATTCATTCATATCAAGTGACTCTAATCTGACAATCAACATTTTCCGTTGCTGTACATAAAGATTTAAAGAATCATCGAACGCGAGAGAATTAAATTCCGCCAATCTATGCCATTTCCCTGGATGTATTTCCTCAAGAGTGGGAGAATTTTCATCCAACATGCTGAAAATGCTTGCTCCCCAAATGGATGCACAGGCGTGTAAATGTGAGAGAATTTCAATGAAAGCCCAGGTATTGGGATTCTGCCTTGTACTCAGTGTTTGAGGAGCGACATTATGTACAATGCTCTGGATTTCCTCTGGATTTCTTTTGAGCAATTCCAGGACAATTTCGATATTCCTTAAATTGATGGAGGTAGAAAGTATAAACTTCATGATGATGGGTAACGCTGATTAATAAATTTCCGCCATCCACCATATGTAGTAATCTCTTCACGGTTGGCTGTTATATATGATTCTCCCAGTACGCCGAACACCTTAGCACCGTTTTCCAGTTCAACCAGGCCGATACATAACCCGGGTGGTTCTTTTTCCAGCACAGAAACCAGTGCTTCAGCAGACAGTCTCCAAATCTCCACTTCTATTCTGGTCCCTTGATGTTCATCCCGTACCATTGCTGGATACTTATCTTCAATTGACCATAAACGATAATGAGATGAAGTGTATGTATCATGTACGAATTCAGCCCCAGTGGATACCAGGTTGTTATTTAATGGAAGTCCTCGCATTAATGTTCCATTGACAGCCAGTAAAAATGTATGCATTTTTCCTCTTTTTTTCAAGTAATATTTCATTCATCAAGTTTTGATTTTTTCACGTATAATCGAATTTCTAATGATGGTGCTTGAATAATAGGATTGATGGCAAGCGTTGATTAACTTTCATCATTCCATTTATTATGCAGAAGAAATTAAAATCACTAAAGGATTTAACGAATTGAATATCAATCCCTTACTCATATATAATCCCACCGCTGGCCATGGAAATGCGGAAAAAATTCTGCCGGTTGTTAAAGAGTTATTTGCAGCTCACCAATTTGTGTATGACATCGTCCTCACCGAACGCCCTGGACATGCATTGGAGATCGCTAAAAATCAGGCAGAAAATGGACGCACTATGGTCATTGCCGCTGGTGGTGATGGTACCATGAACGAAGTGATCAATGGTCTGATGAGGGCAGAAATACCTCAGGATAACAAACCGGTATTAGGTGTTCTACCGGTAGGGCGAGGAAATGACTTTGCCTTTGGGATTGATATCACCAAGGATTTGGAAAAAGCAGTGCAAGCCATTGTGAATGGGATTACAAAACAGATCGATATCGGAAAAGTCACCGGTGGAGATTTCCCCGGAGGTAGATACTTTGGCAATGGAGTCGGGCTTGGTTTTGATACGGTTGTTGGTTTTGAAGCTGCTAAGGTGAAGTGGGCACGTGGGGCAGGTTCATATTTGGTTGGATTAATTCGCACGATCTTTTTGTATCACACGGCTCCTACGTATGAGATTATTCTGGACAATGAAACAATTACACAACCATCCTTGATGGTTTCGATTATGAATGGAAAAAGAATGGGGGGTACATTCCATATGGCTCCCAAAAGCAATCCTGGAGATGGGTTATTT
>DAOUGX010000305.1:0-1611 GCA_034428855.1 Anaerolineaceae bacterium
ACCTTTTATGCGGATGGCAACCCGATCGAAGGTTGTACGGAAATATTTCTGAATGTGGACCTGGACTGGAACATGGGAGAATTTCCTGCGATCTGTAAAACGACTGCGCTGGAGACAGGAAGTCATCAAGTTACAGCCACTTTTCAGGATTGGACGGGATTTTATAACGATGCCATGATGTCACTTACCCAGGTAATAAATACTCCTGTCTTTGCAGATTTATCCATCGATAAAACTGACAGCAAAGACCCGGTTAAACCAGGCACTAAATTTACATATTCCCTTTTGGTAACCAACCTTGGAAAAAATACAGCTGAAAATGTTATTGTTACGGATAAACTTGATGTTACCACCACCTATCTATCCATATCATCGCCAAGGGGTTGGGCATGTAAATATGTCAAATTGTCTGGCACTGTTACCTGCACAATTAACAATATGAAGAGTAACAGTACCGCCTTAATCAAAATCAATGTGATGGTCATTAAGGCAGCTAAGGTCGGAAAGGAACTGGTCAACAATGCTTTTGTGTCAAGTAGCACATTTGACCCGAATCTGAGCAATAACGCAGTTGTACAAAAGACGATGGTTGTAAAATAATGTAAATAAGTTCGAATGAATCTAAATCATTTGATCGACAGCTCGAGAATTCTTGAACTGTCGATCAATTGTTCATATATCCTGTTTCATAGAAAAAAATAAATGTCAACCTGCTTTTGGTCTTTAAGGAAAATCCTTTTATGATATTTTATCATCACTGGTATTTTTTTTTCCCATTCCCGCCTCCAATGCCATGAGCATAAGTTTTGCGCGATCGGTGGCATGGACTTTTAGCAGAACATTCGAGATGTAATTGCTGACAGTCTTCCCACTGAGATTTAAATGCGCAGCGATTTCAGGATTTGTCTTCCCCTTGGCGATTAATTCAAGTATTTCTCGTTCGCGTTCTGTCAGCTCTTCAAAGAGCGTCGAGGCAGGCTGAACCTGAGAGGAGGTAAGATATCCAAGCACTTTTTGGGCAATTCCAGGGCTAAAAACTGCCCCTCCTATGGCGACAGTCCTGATGGCACGTACCAAATCTTCCTGTTCACTGTTTTTAAGTAAATAGCCTCTTGCACCAGCCCGTATGGCTGGAAAAACGGATGAATCATCTTCAAAAACAGTCAGGATGAGAATACCTATATGAGGATTGGTCCGGTAGATACGACGAGTTGCTTCGATTCCATTCACACCTGGCATACGTAAATCCATGAGAACGACATCTGGTTGTTCCGCATACGCTTTGGATATCGCTTCTTCACCGTCACTCGCCTCCCCTACAATTTCCAGTTCTTCAGATGTGGATAAAAGCACCCGCAAGCCACTACGAGTTATCACTTGATCATCTGCAATGAGGATCCGAATTTTTTCCATGATTACAGTTTACACGATTAAAGAAAATACGGAATATGGACGGATATAGTTGTACCAAAACCAGGTTTCGCATCGATCACAAACGTTCCACCCACTTCAGCTGCACGAGCCTGCATTGAAAGCAAACCAATACCGCTATTTGTTGGTTTTGCTAAACCAAGGCCATCATCTCGGATTGTTAACTTCAAAAAAGAGTTA
>DAOUGX010000306.1:0-7336 GCA_034428855.1 Anaerolineaceae bacterium
GATGTTCTTTCTACATTATTCAGGTCAGGTGCTGTCAATGAAGCGTCTCCAATTGTTGAAGGTTACGTAAATTTATCGAACGATAATCAACGGCCATTATTGATCTTAGGTATTGATCCAATCTTAGATTTTCCGTTTCGACAATATTACGGGGAAGATGAAAACGAAATTCCTCAATTGCTATCAATCATGTCTGAACCCGATTCAGGAATAATTTCTAAACAATTGGCTGATGATATAGGTTTAACTTTAGGTGATTCCATAAATTTCAATTTTGAAGGAAAATCCGGACAAATAAAAATCGTTGGATTAATTTCTTCGAATGAACCAGTCGTTCGGGAATCTTTGAATGGTATCGTCATTGTTGATATTTCTAGCGCTCAAACTATATTCAACAAATCTGGATATTTAGATCGAATTGAATTGATCGTCAATGAACCGGATCAGGTTGATCAGATTCAAAAAACATTGACACCAGGATTGGTGCTCCGTTCCACCGATGAACAAAATCAGCAATTGAATAAAATGGTAGGTGCATTTCAGTTGAACCTTACTGCATTAAGTTTATTAGCTCTGGTGGTTGGTGGTTTTTTAATTTATAACACAATGACTTTCTCAGTTATTCAACGAAGAGAAATGATCGGGTTATATCGCAGTTTAGGCTTTTTTAAATATGAAATTTTTATACTGATCATCATCGAAGCGATCATCATTGGAATTTCCGGAACTATTCTTGGAATTATCACAGGAATTCTGTTAGGGCAACAAACTGTCAATCTGATTCTGCAAACGATTAACGATCTTTATTTTGTTACGACTGTAAAAAGTACATCAATTCCGACTATTAGCGTAGTAAAAGGCGTAATCTTAGGAATTTTTGCCACAATATCTGTATCGATTCCACCCGCAATCGAAGCTATGCGAGTCACTCCAAGAACTGCAAAGCTTCGATCCGATTTTGAAAAAAAATTACATAAAATGATTATCCCGTTGGCTTTGATTGCCTTACTTCTTTTAGGGATGAGTTACACATTACTTTTTTCCAACAATTTTCAGCATTTATGGTGGGCTTTCACAGCGACTTTATTGGTGGTTATCGCCTTTTCCATTTTTGCTTCTCTGGGATTATTCCTTATACTACCACCTTTATCAAAGGTTATTAAAAAATATTTTGGCCTTATCCCTGGTATGGCTGTCAGGGAATTATTCAGATCCTTAAGCCGAACATCCATTGCGGTTTCCTCATTAATGGTAGCTGTTTCGGTCACCATCGGTATGGCGATCATGATTAATAGCTTTCGATACACAGTAGCAATCTGGCTACAGGAAACTCTGGCTGGTGATATTTATATTTCCGTCCCTAACCAATTTTCTAACCGGTCCAGCGCATATATCGACGAAGAAATAGTCACCGAGATTTATAATTTTCCAGGAATAAAAAAAATAGACACCTTACTCACTATTAATGGAGTCAGTTCATTAGGAGATGTTCAAATCAACGTTATTACGAACGAGCACATAGGATATGAGAGAATCTTTTCAAAAATCGAAGAACCGATCGAGAATGTTTGGACAAATTTACAACTGGAAAAAATTATAATTGCGGAACCCTTGGCAAATCGTTTCGGTTTAAAGGTCGGTGAATTTCTGCCGATAGAGACGCCTCAAGGTTTGAAGGAATTTGAAATTCTGGGAATATTTACTGATTACACCACCAGTCAGGGTTACCTGATGATGGCAAGGTCTGTATTTGAAAAATATTGGGATAACGAAGCTATCACAGCGATTTCAATTAATACAATTGATTCGATTACGGTTGAAGAGGCTATCACAAAATTAAAAGCTGTTACCAGTCCATTTGAGCAAGAACTTATTATTCGATCCAACCAGACTTTACGTAATGATGTACTGATTGTATTTGATCGAACCTTTGCGGTAACAAATGCTTTAAGATTTATTGCAACCCTGGTTTCTTTTATCGGAATCCTGAGTGCAACGTTAATCATTCTTCTTGATAGAAAGAGAGAATTTGGTTTCCTTAAAGCAATCGGATTCAGAAAAAAAGAATTAAATCAACTCATTTTAACAGAAACAGGAATGATGGGATTGTTTGCCGGAATTTTTGCCATTCCCACTGGAATTATAGTTTCAGCAATTTTAGTTTATGTGATAAATTTCCGTTCATTTGGCTGGACTATCCAATTTTATCTGGATTTCTGGTCAATTTTACAAGGAGTATTTATAGCTTTGGTTGCATCCTTTTTAGCAGCAATTTATCCCTTATACAAATTGAATAAATTACAAGCGATTCAGGTCATCAGAAATGAATAAACGTTTTTTCTTCATTATTGTTGCTATAGGTCTTGGTTTGTTGAGTGTATATTTCCTAACCCGACAAAAAACAAGTATTGATTATTCAACTAATATTGAATTATTACTCAATCCTGGGGGTAATATAACCAACAATTTTAAGCAGGCAATTGATGTGAAGAAATTTCAATTTCCTGAAGATTTTGGGTCGCATCCTGAGTATCAAACCGAGTGGTGGTATTACACCGGAAATGTATTTACGGATGATGGAAGACATTTTGGTTACCAACTAACATTTTTTAGAAGGGCTATACCTTTCAACGGTGGAACTGATTCTTCTGCATGGACAAGTAATCAAATTTATCTCGCCCATTTTGCCTTAACAGATACGCTGGACAAAGAACATTTTTATTTTGATGAAATTTCCAGAGGGGCTGCAGGATTAGCAGGAACAAAAACTGAACCTTATTTTTCAATATGGCTTAAAAATTGGGAGATCGAGCAGATCAATGATAACCAATTTAACCTTAAAGCTGAAACAGAGGAAATTTCCATTGATTTACTCTTAACCGATAATAAAGGAATTGTGTTCCATGGTGATCAAGGATTAAGTCAGAAAGGGGCGGAGGAGGGTAATGCCTCCTTTTATTTCAGTCAAACCAGGCTGGATACAGAAGGGGTTCTTCGGGTGCAGGACAAAATTTTTGATGTATCAGGTTTGAGTTGGATGGACCATGAATTTGGAACCAGCACTTTAGGAGTTGACCAGGTCGGATGGGATTGGTTCTCCATTCAGTTATCTGATAACACTGAAATTATGTTATTTCAAATTCGAGAAATGGATGGAGAGATCAGTCCTTTTTCGAGTGGAACAATCATCAATGAAGATAATTCAATAATTCCCTTGAAAACCGAGGATTTCGAAATTCAACCATTAAAAACCTGGCGTTCACCAGATGGGGTTGGCTATCCGACTGAATGGAAAATCGTAATTAATTCAGAGGATATTGAATTATCCATTAAACCGGTCATTCCTGACCAGGAAATGAAATTATTCTTTCAGTACTGGGAAGGTGCAGTAGAAATAAGTGGATTGGTCAATGGGAAGGAAGTATCTGGCTACGGATATGTCGAATTAACCGGATACGCTCAATCGATGCAGGGAGTTTTTTAAATAAAAGGTGGGCAGAACAGGGCTCGAACCTGCGACCTCATCTGTGTAAGAGATGCGCTCTAACCAACTGAGCTATCCGCCCGAAAGTAGCTGAATTATAATACCTGAGTGATAATTCAGCAACCTTATGAAAAATTTGAATTTGTATTCATCCGAAGGTGAAATATGAAATTTGTCAGATATATACAAAATGGTGATATTCAATGGGGCTGGGTCTTGGATGATATGGTCGGAAAAATCGATGGAGATATTTTTGACAATTACCGTAGATTTGAAGCGAATACACCATTATCAAAAGTGAAATTGTTGCCTCCGGTCAATCCTTCTAAAATAATCTGCATTGGCCGCAACTATGCTGCCCATGCGGCCGAACATCAGGTGGACGTTCCAGAATTTCCCCTCATTTTTCTCAAACCACCCAGTTCGTTATTAGCACATGGTGAAGCAATCATAATTCCTCCACAATCGATTCAGGTGGAGCATGAAGCTGAATTAGGGGTTGTGATTGGGAAAAGAGGTCGATGGATTGATCCGGAAAATGTTGAAGAATATATTTTTGGATATACAATTGCCAACGATGTTACTGCCAGAGATATTCAGCGATCAGATGGCCAGTGGACTCGCGGAAAAGGATTTGACACTTTTTGCCCGGTTGGGCCAATGATTGAAACAGAATTTGATCCATCTGACGCCATCATCACGTGTAAAGTAAATAACCAGGTAAGGCAAATGGCATCCACTCGTGATATGATCTTTTCCGTTGAGAAATTGATCGTATTTATATCAAGTGTAATGACTTTAGAAGCCGGGGATATTGTATTGACGGGAACTCCAGCTGGTGTGGGCGCTTTGAAAAAGAATGATTCAGTGGAAATCGAAATTGAAGGATTAGGTTGTCTCAGAAATTCCGTAACCCTTCTATAAAAGATAGATTAAAAGTAACGATTTGGTTAGAATATATAAACTGTTAATATAAAGGTTTTTTTTAGTCAAATATAATAGTTTTGTGAGTGAGAAGGTTATATTGAAGAGAGATCTTTCAGGAAAAATTTTATTTTTTGTTGGGCTAGCTTTAATCGGATACGCAGTATTTAATACCTTTGAAGATCCGATTACGAACCAATATTATAAAATTCGCAGATCCATTATGAACTTTAGTTCGAGCCAGATTACTTCAGGTAATCCTGCATCAATAGAAAAATCTCCTAACATTCCAGAAAAAACTATTTCTGAAAGCCAAACACCTGAAAGTTCAGATAGTAACAAAGAAATTTTAGAGTTAATGATGGAAAATTCCGGTGAAGGTTTTTTGCCGGTGAGTATTGAAGTCTCTGAAAATATCAACCAGACTCCAGAAGAAACGAAAGAATACGATGTAGTTCCAGTCAGACTATCAATACCGGTGATTGACCTTACCGCCGATATAATCCAGGCCACACACAAAGAAATTATTCAGGGGGATAAAACCTATATCCAATGGTTAGCGCCGGATGAGTACGCAGTTGGTTGGCATTCTGATAGTGCTTTCTTAGGAGTATCCGGTAATACCGTCTTAAATGGTCACCATAATGTTTATGGTAAAGTATTTGAAAATCTGGACAAATTAGTGTCAGGTGACCAAATATATCTATATGGGAACGATCTTCAGATATATGAATATGTGGTCACCAACACCATGATACTCCCAGAACGAGATGTTACTTTTGAGGAAAGACTGGATAACGCTAAATGGATTCTACCCTCAGAGGATGAAAGAATCACCCTCATCACCTGTTGGCCATATTTCAGTAATACACATAGGCTCATCGTAGTAGCACGACCCGTTGGGTCTGAACCAGTGCCAATTACCAATGAGAGAAATTAATACACTTCTTCAAAAAATTGGTAAGGAAAATTGTTAGCAATTGGTTATAAAAGTATTGACAAAGTTGAAAAACTTTATATAATAGGATTTAAGATATCAGGAGGCTGAGAATCAGACTGAATATGGTCGCTTACCCCATCGATTATGGGGCGATGTCTGAGGAGCCAAGTAGCGAAACCGGCCTGGAAAAGTCGGTTTTTGTTGTTTAAAAATAGAATCATTTATTGGAGGCTTTGAAGCGAACATGCAATTGGTCGCTTACCCTGAATGGGAAAGTGTTCGTGGAGCCAAGTAGCGAAACCGGCCGTGAAACGTCGGTTTTTTATTTGGAGAATCAATGATCAAAGCGCCAGTAAGAAAGAATGAAATACAAACACAAAACGTAGGGGTCGACCTGGACGAGACTTTACGTAGAAACAAAAAGGTTCTGATCGTAGATGATGATCCTGATACGGTTGAATTAATCAAACGCATATTAAGATTGGCAGATTTTGATGTAGCTTCTGCCCGCAATGGTTTGGATGCTGTCACGATCGTTGAAAAAATACAACCTGACATAATTTTACTGGATCTTATGATGCCAGATGTAGATGGTCGGATAACTCTTAAAAATTTACGTGAAGTCACTCAATCTCCAGTCATTGTTGTTTCTGCATTGACCGGAAAAGATCAGGTGGTTGATTTATTAAATTCAGGCAGTGATGATTACATTACCAAACCATTTCATCGGGAAGAACTGGTAGCGAGAATTCATGCAGTTTTACGAAGATCGAAGTTGTTATCCATCATTGATGGCGTCTCCATTCCGGAGACAGGATTAACAGTAAATTTCTCCAAAAGAGAAGTGAATTTTCAAGGACAATTTGTGCAGTTATCACCCAAAGAATATGAACTCATCGAATTATTAGTCAAGCAAATGCCTCATATTGTCAAATACAAAGAAATCGCTGAGGAGATTTGGGGCGAGAACAGTACCTATGTAAAAAACAGAATTAAATACCTGGTTCATACCATTCGTAATAAATTTGAGGAAATCAAGCCAGGTATTGAAGTCATTGTTACTGCAGACCGTGTTGGATATCGAATTCAATCAGAATAGCGATTATTTTTTTTTACAGGAGATTATTATGTCATCCAAATTTAGAAAAGTAATGAAGTATGTTCCACAGTTTTTCACCGTTCTAGGAGCGGTCAGCGTCGCATTTGCAATGCTGTTATCAATGGTGCATGTTCCAGTGCAGGCGCAAGTTAACGGTGGAGTGCTTGAATGGGGCGGAAATGGTTCTGGTAATTTACCATGTCAGTATGGGGGATTATGGATACTTACACCAGCTAAAAATGTAACCAGCGCTATTCTGACAGTCAATGGAGTAAATTACGCCATGGTCACTGGTAATGAGAATAATTGGAAGGCTGAAAGTGCCGGTTCATTGAATAGTTCATTAATAGCATTTGTCACCTATATTGGAAGTTTAGATAATGGAACTAAATTAACATTGAGTCATTGTACTGAAGGTGCAACACAACCAACATTCACACCAACTAATGTACCACCAACTGCTACACCTACCAACACACCTACCAACACACCTACCAATACACCAACTAACACCCCTACCAATACACCAACCAACACGCCAACAGATGTACCAGCAACTCCAACCTTCACGGTAACACCACCACTGGATGAAACGTCTACACCTACGGACGTTCCAGCAACAGCGACACCAACGGATGTACCAGCAACAGCCACTCCTACGGACGTTCCTGCAACAGCAACACCAACTGATGTGCCTGCAACTGCTACACCTACCGTTGAAGCACCAACACCAACATCTACCGATCCTGCAACCACCCCAACTCCGGATGTTCCAGAAGAAACTGCTACACCTGTAGATCCAGGCGATCCTTCACCAACTCCTCCAACCGATGAGACTCCTACACAACCTCCACAACAAACATTACCACCTCCAGTTGTTGTAACCACT
>DAOUGX010000307.1:0-2420 GCA_034428855.1 Anaerolineaceae bacterium
GAAATTGACCGAAGAGTGGTCAAGACGATTATTGAAAAATATAATGGTGGTCCGGTAGGACTTAGCACAATTGCTGCTTCAATCAGTGAAGAACCAGATACTATTATGGATGTCGTGGAACCTTACCTCTTACAGTTAGGATTTCTGGATAGGACAAGTCAGGGGAGAGTGGCGACCAGGATTGCTTATGAACATTTAGGGTTAATTTATCCAGATGATGGCAATCAACCGCGATTATTGTGACAGGTGAATTTGAAAACTGAAGATTTTAACTACTTTCTTCCGGATGAAAGAATAGCTCAAACACCCTTCGAACCACGTGATCATTCACGATTGATGGTTTGGAATCGATCAGGTGATGAATTATTGCATAAGAGATTTTTTGAAATAGAAGAGTTGCTCAATCCTGGTGATCTAGTGGTAATTAATCAAACTAAGGTTATCCCTGCACGATTATTTGCTCGAAAACCAAGTGGGGGAAAAGTAGAAATTTTACTTTTAAAAAAGAGAGAAAATAATATTTGGGAATGTCTGGTCGGCGGAAAACGTATCAATGCAGGCATAATCCTTCGGACAGATGTGAATATTGAAATAAAAGTTTTAGCGAACCTCGAAGGATCAGAAAGGTTGATCGAATTTAGTGAACCGATCGAACCACACTTAAACTCAATAGGTCAGATGCCTCTTCCACCATACATTCATACATCGCTACAGGACAATAATCGATATCAAACCGTATTCGCTAAGGATATTGGTTCAGCTGCCGCGCCAACGGCTGGTTTACATTTCACCGAAAATTTGATGCAGCGATTAACCTCCAAAGGGGTCCGATTCTGTCAAATTACATTACACGTTGGATTGGATACATTTGCTCCCATCACTGAGGAAAATCCTCTAAACCACAAAATTCATACTGAGTGGTGTCAGATTACTGAGGATGCAGCGCAAATGATCAATGAGACCGTCAAAAATGGTGGCCGTGTTGTAGCAGTAGGGACGACCAGTGTCAGAACATTAGAAACTGGAGCGAAATATGCAAAAAATACCGATGTGATTGGTGCTTTTTCTGGTCCTACTGACATATTTATTTTGCCTGGATACTCATTTAAAGTTGTCCAAGCTATGATTACTAACTTCCATTTGCCAAAATCAAGTCTGATAATGTTAGTCAGCGCATTTATTGGTAGAGAAAAAATTCTGGATTTATACAAAATCGCAATTGATGAGAATTACCGCTTTTATTCATTTGGTGATGCCATGTTAATCTTATAAAAACCGAAGGAGAAATAATCTAGTGGTTGCATATGAAAACCTTATTTCATGTCGTGAATGTCCTCGGTTGGTCGAATGGCGAGAAGAAGTCGCAAGAATTAAGAAAAAAGCGTATCTTGGTTGGGAATATTGGGGAAAACCAGTCCCTGGATTTGGTGATATCAATGGACAAGTCCTGGTTGTTGGTTTAGCTCCTGGAGCCCATGGTTCAAATCGCACCGGGAGGATGTTTACGGGTGACTCATCTGGTGATTTTTTATATCCAGCTCTATTCCGAGCTGGTTTTGCAGAACAATCAAATTCTCAAAATGTGGATGATGGGCAAAAATTGAATAATTTATTTCTTACAGCGGTTTGCAGGTGTGTTCCACCTCAAAACAAACCAACGCCTGAAGAAATCGATAATTGTCTACCTTACCTCCTTCATGAACTAAAATTGATGAGAAATCTGAAAGTCATTGTTGCATTGGGAGCCATTGCTCACACTTATACGTTAAATATCTATTCAGAAATCCTTAAGGAAAAACAAGTCATGATTTTCAAACATGGAAATGTGATGAAACTTCCTGATCACTTACCTTTTCTCATTTCTTCTTATCATCCCAGTCGACAAAATACTCAGACTGGGAAATTAACTGTGGAAATGTTTGACAAAATTTGGGTAATGGTTAATAAACTCATTAATCAAAATGTATAATATTTGCCTAATGTTTTAATAAAAATTTCTTGTCAGTTGATCCAATCTCAGTACAATCAATTGTAAGAGGTATATATGAAAAAGATAAATCCGGTCTTATTATTTTTTGTCCTGATTGTTTTGCTTCTGATCTTTGGTCCTCTGATAATGCCTTTACCTCCCCTCGATGGGATTCAACCAGTTTCTGAATTGTTGTATGATGATAGTCAATTTATCGAAATCAATGGAGTTAATATCCATTATCAAGAAAAGATTAGTGAGACAAAATCCAAAACCTTAATACTCTTACTACATGGGTTTGGTTCTTCCACATACAGCTGGCAAAGAATTATTGAACCATTATCCAAATTTGGAACAGTAATTGCCTATGATAGACCTGCCTTTGGATTGACAGAAAGAGTTACTCCTGGAGTGGATATAAATTACAATCCTTACCCATTATCGTATCAAC
>DAOUGX010000308.1:0-1708 GCA_034428855.1 Anaerolineaceae bacterium
ATAACAGAAAAATCAACATCCTATCATAAAATCATCAAGGTCATTTGCTTTTCATTCGTACCAGCAGCATTATTTTCAATTATTCTGACAGCAAGTCGTACAGCCATTCTTTCAGTAATTCCAGGTTTCATTTTCATTCTTAGTACGTTAAAGAGCTTAAAACCTGGATACCGGTTCGCTATTTTTTCCCTTACATTGGTGATAATTATCGTTGGACAGTCCATCATTCCTCAGGAGACATTACAAAGACTCTCCACTTTTGGAACATCCATATCAACCGGAGATTTAGGAGGACGATCCAGTTTATGGAAAAGGGGAATTCAAATTTTTATAGAACATCCTCTGGGAGGGATCGGTAGTAATGGAACCTCCTCAACAGAGCAATTAGGTGCTGTCGTTCATAATACGTTTATATCAATTTTGGCTGAATTAGGTGTCATTGGATTCATAATTTTTCTCGTATTGATTATCTCTTTGTTTTTGCAAATTAAAAAAATGCCAACCTTACCCGCCAGCCTTTGGATGATTGTGATAATTGCCTGGTTGATTGGTGTTCAATCATTGACCTGGGAGTATACAAAATCAACCTGGTATTTTTTTAGTATGGCGATCATCGCTGCAAATTTGATAGAGACTAACGAAAAATCGAAAGAAAGTCAGGTTTTCAGGAATTCTTTATTAGTCAGACAATTATCACCTATCCAACAACAAAATTCTAATCGTCAGGATTATTGAAATTAATTTATATCAACAAAATGAAAAGTACCAAAAAAATCTTTATTTTTTTCAGTATTGTTATCTTTTTGATTATTTTAATTATCCTTATTTTAACTACGGACCGGGAACCTGCATTGGTTCCTCTTCCAACGGAAAAAACTTTGGGTGATCCAACGAAAATAATTTCCAACCAGACATCTTCTCCGGTAGTTAATAAATCTATATTTAATGGGTTGCCATCATTTCCCGGGGCTGAAGGATTTGGCAGTCAGACGGTGGGTGGTCGGGGAGGAAAAATTATTGTTGTATCCAACCTAAATGATCAGGGACCTGGATCATTTAGAGCTGCGATTGAACAAACAGGTCCAAGAATCATTATTTTTTCAGTGGGTGGAACCATTGAAATCGATTCCAGCTTAGAAATTAAAGAACCTTACATAACGATTGCAGGTCAAACAGCTCCTGGAGATGGTATCACATTAAAGAATAGCGGGAAAAATTCTGTGGATTCATTGATCATTTCTACTCATGATGTCATCGTGCGATATATTCGTTCACGTCCAGGCCCACCAAATGAAATTTCCAGTAATGGGGATGCACTCGAAATACTTGGTCCTGGTGCATACAATGTGATCATTGATCATTGTTCATTCAGTTGGGGGATTGATGAGGTTGTTTCTACCTGGTACGATGCACATGACATTACTATCCAATGGTCTATCATTTCGGAAGGTCTGAATTGTAGCAAGCATAAAAAGGGTTGTCATGGAATGGGACTTCTATTGGGAAGTGAAGGAAGTAAGAATATTTCTATACACCATAATCTTTTTGCTCATAATATTCAGCGAAATCCGTTGATACAAACCAGTGGGCAGGTGGATTTCATAAATAATGTTATTTATAATGCAGGTTTTACACCGATTACGATTAATGATAACTATGGACAGGTAACGGCTAATATCGTTGGAAATTATTACAAACAAATTTATGT
>DAOUGX010000309.1:0-4137 GCA_034428855.1 Anaerolineaceae bacterium
CTGATTGCCTGTAAAATGCTTTTGATTGTCCCAATCGTTCCCAGGTTCGTGTAACTTAATCCCCAGAGAGATTGTAAAGTTGGGAAAAGAACCGACATAATCTGCCCTTCTCCCTGGTCAATAAAATAACCAAAGGATAATGCATATAATGTACGCCAACGTCTTTGTTTTTTCACAGGCTTGTCAATTGAATTCGCTATGCTTTCTGTTGCCATAAACAGCTCCTCAATCTTTATTTGACTAAAATGTAAGATAAGTTATCGGGAATACTGAATTCTAGAAAAATGGTACATGAATGTCAAGCAAAATTCTTTATCTTTTATAAGTGTTTAACGTGAGGTTTTATTCACTTATAGAATTTTTTTTCTTTCTGGTTACAATAAAAGTATGATCCTGGGCAGATTTCCTTATCCCACCTATCGTAGGATTCGCCATGTCATCATCGTTTGGCTGGTGGAAACCACAACATTGTATTTTTTAGGAAGATGGTTACCTGGACTTGAAATAACAAGTGGATTTGATGCCTTTCTGGCGGTAGCCCTGATTGGACTCGTTAATGCCATCATCAGACCTCTCATTTTAAAATTAACGATTACTCTCACGGTTTTAACCCTGGGACTATTTTCATTTCTTCTCAATATTGTCACAATTGTTATGGTTGCCTATGTAATGCCAGGGTTTAATTTTCATGATTATCCCTCCATTCTGTATGTAGTCTTAGGTATATCCATCATGAATATTATTGCATCCAATTTATTGGCTTTGGATGAAAATGACTCCTACTTCCGGTCGGTGATTCCCAGGCTTAAACCAAAAGATTTGCCTTCTGAAAGCAGTCAACCACCTGGTTTGATCATTATCGAAATTGATGGTTTGGCATATACAGTTCTCAGCAAAGCAGTAGAACAAGGTTATATGCCATCTTTAAGCAATTTATTATCTGAAAATTATCAAATTCACCCCTGGAATTGTGGCTTACCATCGCAAACTTCCTCCAGTCAAATGGGTATTCTTTACGGAGAAAATTCGAATATCCCTGCATTTCGTTGGTATGAAAAAGATCAGGAAAAACTGGTTGTTTCCAATCACTTGAGTGATACAGCTATGATTGAACAACGATTCCAAAACAAAATGGGGTTATTGCAATTTAATAGCTCCAGTTTGGGAAATATGTTCTCCGGAAACGCACACCGATCCATTTTAACCATGAGCAAATTATCTGAGTTCAGGAAGATTCCAGGCGGAAGCGGTGTTTTTTACAATTTTTTTGTGAACCCTTACAACTATATTCATACAATTTTGTTAATGATTCTTGAATTGATCCGGGAATTGTATCAATCATCCGCACAAATTATTTCAAACCGAAAACCAAGAATCCGGCGAACTCTATTGTTTGCGCTCGAGCGTACCATTTCAGCGGTCTTGATACGAGAATTAACAACCCACTTATTGATTGAAGAAATGTTTCGCGGTGCCCAAACCATCTATGCAACCTTTTTTGGTTATGATGTTGTTGCCCATCATACCGGGGCAGCCAGCCCGGCAGCTTTGTCCACCTTGCGTGATATCGATAAACAAATCCAACGAATTTATGATGCAATCGAACACGCGCCTAGACAATATGAAATTGTCATTCTTTCCGATCATGGATTATCAGAAGGAGCGCCATTTCAACAAATGTATGGAATAACATTGGAACAACTGATTCGAAAAATCTTAAACAACCAATATTCCATCATTAATACGGGAGCCTCTGAAGAGACTAAAGGTTATGTAAATTCGTTATTACAGATAGCATTAGCCCCCAATAAAAAATTGAATAAAACTGCGCAACGAATTTATGAACAATATAAAAAGGATAAAGGAGATTTTCCCTACTTTGATCTTCCACTAGAAAGTTCGCAGATGAAAGAATCGGATATCGTTTTGTGTTCATCAGGAAGCCTGGCTATGCTATATTTTAGTAATTATCGACAACGTTTATTTCTGGAAGAGATTAAGAACCTTTTTCCAAAATTAATAGAATCGCTCATTTGCCACCCAGGAATAGGTTTTCTGGGGATTGATTCTTATATCAATGGTCCTGTGGTTCTAAATGAAGAGGGTATCTATTATCTAACCATGAAGGATTACGAGGGGAAAAACCCCCTGGCAGGTTATGAGGAGTCTACACCTGCTCAACTTCAAAAATTATTTTCTTATACCAATGCAGGTGATATTCTTATCCAAAGCCGGTTTGACCCGACAACCCAACAAATTCCAGCTTTTGAAAATTTACTGGCTCATCATGGTGGAATAGGGGGAGACCAGACATTAGCATTTGTGATGCATCCAGCCAAATTGCCATTTTTACAAACAATTGATGATTCCACCAAAATGCATCACCAATTACGTGAATGGCAAAATATACTTTTCAGTTCTTTCATCCCTCAGGGTTAGAAATATTAGTTGAGAAATTCCTCCCTCTAAACAGACTCTTCTTTTATGATGTGCGATCCAATTTTCTTAACCTCAGCTATAATCGGTTTTGCCGAGACCATAATAAAAGCCAGTGGAGTATCCTGAGTGGATAATTTAATCTTTTTACCAGGTGTAAAGAGAAGTACGTTGAATCGATTAATGAGTTGATTTTCAAATTCCAGATATGGACCAAAGTAACCTCTTCCCTGGTAAATAAATATTAATACTGTGTCTTCTATTTCTGTTTCCCACTCAAAATCAGTCGTATCTGACATTTTTACATCAATAATTTTGATATCAGAATCAGGTATTATCAAATCTTCCTGAGGGTTGAGATCATAACCCCAAATTGGTTGTACCTGCATATGGTTTTGGTGTAAACTTTTTCGATTTTCAAAATTATTGATATAAGCTGATGGTACCAGTTGTTTTTCGGATGTTCGTTGACGAATCCTGATGTGAAAACCATCAATTTTGCCTGTTTCAGGTACATATACCTCCTCCAGGTTGGCACCATATCCCGGATTCACGCCGATGATATCACCCGTCCGGGTATGATAGACTTGATTTTGGTTAATACGAACTGAATATTTTCCTGAAAATAAATAAGAGAATTGCACCACACCCTGTAAAAATCTTGGAGTATGAATATTTTTATATGATAATGTTTGGTTTGACCGAAAAATATCCAATGCAATGAATGGATTGGCGTCGGAAGTGTCAGCCGGTGTGAGACTTCTGAACCAGTGAATTCCCCCCATCTCTGAGGAAAATTGTGGTTCGATTATCTTCTTGATTTTTCTTGTTTCCATAATAAACCTGATGTTGTATTTCGACAAAGTTTAATGAAACAAACGGCGATTGGTCAAAGAAATATATAACCTCCAGATCAGCGAGATAAGTTTTTTGTAGAAAATATCAATTTTTCTACGGTATAATCTTCTTCAGAGAAGCCATGCAAACAATAAAAATCGCTAAAATTGACCCAAATGCCGTCCTCCCCACACGCAAGCATCATTCAGATGCCGGTTTGGATATTTATGCCAATTCGGATTTTATAGTTCCTCCTCATTCCTCATCCATCATAACGACCGGTATCACAATCGAGATTGATGAAGGGTTTGTTGGGTTACTAAAACCAAAAGGACGAAACAATCACCTGTTAGGCGCAGGAGTGGTGGATGCCGGTTACCAGGGGGAAATCCTTGTAAAAGTGGTAAATATTTCTGAAAATCCGATGAATATTCAATCAGGTGATGCTATTGGACAACTTCTGATTGTTCCAATTTACACTCCATCAGTGATGGAAGTCAGTCTGAACGAAATACACAAGAATGATTCATCCCGTCGAAACACAGGTGGAATTGTAGATCAGTTTTCATCTCTGAAATAATAATTTCAATTTCCAGAACACCAACCCATCGGTTTTGAGTACAATTAATGTATCCAGATTTGTTTTATTATACAAAGTTTGTACAAACATTAGATAAAATTGTCATTTTCAGTAAAATCTAATCAACACAACTTGTATTTTACGGAAAGGCAAAACATGGGTAAGGTAAAAATTGTCACTGATAGCACATGCGATCTCCCTTTATCCTGGGTGGAAGAATTAGGAATTACAGTTATTCCCTGTTATGTTAATATGAACGGAAAGAGTTACCTGGATGGAATTGA
>DAOUGX010000310.1:0-2530 GCA_034428855.1 Anaerolineaceae bacterium
GTATCCGATGCTGTTCCAATAATAATCTTCTGTAAACTCCCCCTGGAAAGAAAATAACTAAAAGCATCATCATAGGCTATTTCTCTGGTATTAATAAACAAGAGTCTTAAGATAGCTCCAAGTAAGAAAATAATAAAAATTATTATTGTTTCTTGGTTTTTTCTTAAGAATTGATAATATCGGTCACTGGATTGTTGACCCACCATCTCACCCAATATAAACCTGATAATAAAATAAGAGGAACGGGAAAAAACATAATCGGATTTTGCAAAGGCTGGTAGCCAAAATCTATTGTACGTAAAAATAAAAGCCATGGGAAAAAGAATAATATCGACAAAAAGCTTAGGATGATCCAATGACCATAACTTTTCCAACGGTTTTCAACCATCCGCAGAATCAGAACAACCGCTGGAAACATTATAATAAAATTCCCTGGATCGGTTTGAATATTGATCCATTGACCCAAAATTAAGGTTAGTGAAACTGTCCAAACAAATTTTAAATTTGTTGAATTTTTGGTTAAAACCCATTCAACTAATAAAAGCAATACGCTGACACCAGACAAAATCAACCCTAATTGTCTACCAGCACCAGGTAACAACTCAGACAACGATGAAGCAGGCGTACCTGGCGGATTATAACTTGGGTATCGAAGAACTTCACGGAGAAATTCAATTGGCCAATTGGGTAAAAAGAATAATCCTAAGAGGATAAACACTGTAACAGTTCCTAAAAACCAAAAAAATATTTTCCTTCTATGATTAAGAATAGACCAAAGAGAAATAAATACAATCACAGCTAGAACTACTTGAGGTTTTATCGTGATTATCGCCAAACAAATACCAGCAATTTCATCTTGCTTGTTGATAATCGCATATATACACATAATACAAAAAAATAAAATAACCACTACAGCATTACCATTGATAATAGCTCTCAATCCGTGGTACCAGAATATGCTAAAAACCATGATTAAAAATAACATTAGGAATTTAGGACGCCAGTTAACAACTTTAATTGTAATGATTGTTGAAAATATTAATAAAATTTCCAGAAAAACCATCCACAATGCCCTTGCTGTCGAATAATTCTCAATTAATGAAAAAGGAAGAAATAAAAAAAATGAATAAAAGGGATATGCTACTCGTAATTCATGTTCACCAGATGTTGCTGGTCTGCCATAAACTAAATCTTGTATTTCTAACGCAACCTGGTCTGAGTAAGGGCTAATACCTTCCTTTATAAAAGACTTTGTGCCAACCCAATGCACAAGGAAATCATTCCCGCCTGGATTTTTGGAAGTAAATTCCAGGTTGCCAAATATTAACAACCCTACTATGATCAATATCAGGAAGACTTGAATAATTTCTTTGTAGATTCTTTGTTGTTGTCGTTTCATAATTAACCGGAAAGGAAATTTTCTTTATTATAAAAGATAAATTGGCATGAACATAACAATTTCAATCATTCAGGTGGAATGTCTACTAAATCAATGTGAAAAAAACTATCAAAAGGTGGAAAAAATATTTCAGGATTTACCAGTTGTGCAAAACCATCTGGTGATTTTACCTGAACTTTGGACGAGTGGTTTTACAGACGATTTGGAAAATGTCAGTCATAAAAACAAAGAACTATTGGCCCGATTAATAACACTTGCATCAAAAACAAAAACGGTCATCGCGGGTAGCTTTATCATTAAAGATAGAGAAAATTTTTTTAATCGGTTATGCGTGGTTGATGAAAATAAAATTATTGGTACATATGATAAAGTGCATCTATTTCCACAACTTAACGAGTATAAAAACTTTCAATGCGGGAATAGTTTATCAATTGTAAGCATATGGGGAATAAAAATTGGAATGGCGATTTGTTATGATCTACGTTTCCCTGAAATATTTAGAAAATACGCCTCACATTCTGTTGAAATATGTATAATACCTGCACAATGGCCTTTGAAACGAATTGATCACTACACAACGCTTCTTCAGGCAAGAGCAATCGAAAATCAAATGTCAATTGTTAGTGCGAACGCTTGTGGCAAAATTTATAATACTGAATTTGGTGGAAGAAGTTCGATTATTGATCATTTTGGAAATCAAAAAACAAGCTCAAATAGATCGGAAGAGGTCATTACTTCAATAATTAATATTGATGAATTATATAAATGGAGAAAAGATTTTCCTGTACTCTCTGAAATAGGAAGGAAATCTGATTTGGAAATAAAATGGTTTTAATCCTTTTTGCCAGATCTTTCATTCATTAGCAATCAGTAGAACTGAGACAATGTCATCTTTATAGTAAGTTTCCCATCCCTCATAAGCCAAAAGTTGAAGAATTGTTCGATCATTTTCAAGAATGACACAATTAATTTGATAAAAACTAATTTTTTCTTTCCAATTTTTTCCTCCATTTACCATTTCAATCCAATCCTGAATTATCAGTTCTCCATACAAATCAGTTCTGCCATCGATGAAAATTTTTAGGTCTGGATAGAACCAGGATTGATATCCCCCCCAGGTATATGAATTGA
>DAOUGX010000311.1:0-15411 GCA_034428855.1 Anaerolineaceae bacterium
GCTCCGGATTGGGTACAGTTTACGCTGGATCTAAAGGTAGTACGTATACCAGGCACTCATTTTGAATATTGTAGCCCTGGAATGCATTTATTATCAGCAATCCTCCAGCAAGCGACCGGCATGCAGGCGGCAGAGTTTGCGCGGCTCTACCTTTTTGAACCGCTTGGTATTACCGATTTCCTTTGGGAAGAAGACCCGCAAGGATTTAGCGACGGATGGGCAGGGTTATATATGCATCCGCGTGATCTGGCAAAAATTGGTTTCCTGATGCTCCACCAGGGCAAGTGGGGAGACCAGCAAATTGTTTCAGCCGATTGGGTTAGAGAGTCGACGCGCTTACAGAAGAAAACAGGTCAGGGTGATAATTATGGTTTGGGCTGGTGGGTACCTCCGGATGATCAGTTTGTGGAATTTGCAGCTGAAGGACGTGGTGGCCAATATATTCGTGTGATTCCACAACTAAATTTGGTTATCGTCACCACGGGTGGTGGTTTCCAATGGAATGAGATTACCCCATTGCTTATTCCAGCTATGACCAACATGGCAGAACCTTTACCTGTCAATTTGCCAGCTGTGGATCAATTACAATCTACATTAGAATCGATAAAACAACCACCTTCTCCGCTAGCCGTTCCACCATTGCCAGATATTGCCAAAGAGATATCTGGTAATACCTACGCATTTGAATTTAGCCCACTTGATCTAAAAACAATTCGTTGGGAGTTTACCGAAGCACAGGAGGCGAAATTGTTTGCGACTTTCTACAATCAACCGGACCGTGAACTGCTTATCGGGATGGACGGAGTTTATCGGTTTTATCCAATCGGTGAACATGAACTCCCGATGGGTTTGCGTTGCAGCTGGACTGGACCGCAGACTCTACTTTTTGAATATGACACAATCGCCAATCACGATGCATACAACCTGGAATTGAATTTTCAGGGAGATATTGTGACAATTCAGGCAAAAGAGCGCACTCATTCCAGTGGATTAACCATCGAAGGAAAATTGATAAATTAAGAAGACACTAATTCATCAATCCAGATTGATACGATAAATTTAAAATTGATTTTAGTGGAGTTTCATCTGTAAATTTGAAGTCATAATCATTTTTATCAGTTATGAATTAGTAAGTTGCCTTTTCTACGGATATATCAAATTTCAAGTTTAGTTAGCATGTCTTTTGTAAAAAAAAACATACACTTGTCCACTCCATTTGGTATTTAGTACAAAGAATGCTGTTTTTTAGTTTTTTCTTGCGTAGTACAGACTAACCACCCCAGAAGAAAAAACTTTACTGCTAACAAGGGATAGGTGAGTTATAGGTTTTATAGCTTTGAAAACCGGAATACCAGAACCAAGCAGAACCGGGTTTATGTTAAACCAGTAATTATCAATTAGATTCGCTGCCATTAATGAATGTCCGGCAGTTGGACTCCCAAAGATAATGATTTCTTTGTCTGTGCTTTGCTTGAGTTTATTGATTTCATCAACCAAATTTTCACTGATTATATGAGTGTTGATAAGGTTTTCTTCCCTCATCGTTTTTGAAAGGACAATCTTCTTTACATGTTTGTACCATTTTGAGTGTTCGAGATCATGTTTTGTGGGGTTAGGTTGATCCGCAGCGGTTGGCCAATAACTCTCCATCAGTTGATATGTTTTTCTTCCGTATAAAGCGATATCTGTAGCAAATATTCTTTCTGCACCGTAATCGAATATTTCTTCATCCACATATATCCAATCCATTTGGCCATTTATCCCAGCTGCAAAACCATCCAGGGATGTGTGCAAAAATAAAGTTAGGGTTCCCATCCATCCTCCGATTTGAAAGGTAAATTATTATAAGAGCAGGATAATTTTCGCTGCTTTTTTCATTTTGAATGATTGGCTACTGCGATGTGGAGACCTAAAGAATTTCGTAAACCCATAAAAGGCTTAATGAACCGCCATCGAGTAAATGATAACCAATCATTCGCAAATCGCATCATTCTAAAAAACACCGAGAAAACGTAAGACAGCAATCAGAATGCCTAAAACAACAAAAAAAATTAGCCGAATGTGGCCTATCAGCCACGCACCGATGCCGACTTTGTATCCCAGGGATTCTAATTTTGATTTTAGTTCTCCAACAGTTGGCTCCGTTAAAGTGCTTCCATCGGGAAAAACGAGTGTAGGTACGCTTTCATAACCGTTATTGATAGCTCGCAATCGTGTGGCAGCAACGCTATCCTGATGTATGTCAATATATTCAAACTTGACCTTCGATTGATGTAGTAACCCTTTGACTGGTCCCAGGGAAGGGCAGGATGGGTGACCGTATAAAATAATGGGGTCTTTCATTTATCACACTCCTGACACAAGTATGCTTTCTGCAATAATACTTGGTTATTTTAAATAATCAACCGTAACCTTATCTTAACGAATATGAGTAGTCGATCTGAGGATACAGAAAGCTTACCCCAGCCAATGCTAACAATCGTGCTGATTGGTTGGGTTGGGCCAGCATTTCCATTTTCCGGGTGGGGCTAGCTGATCGCCATAGTTCTATTTGCGGGGCTTCCATTTTGGGATGGGTATCAGGGGATAAAGTGCTCATTAAGTTGATTTTTCCCGAATTGGAAATAAAAAACACCTTCCAATTTAGAAAGGTGCTGAGTCCCAACGAACTTACCATTATGCCTGCATCGCAGGACAAAATTTACATCAGTCGATGAGTTAGTCCGTATCAATTGGATAGGCGTGGTTTTATAGACTTCACAAAGTGGGTGATTTTGTAAGGCTTTTCCCATTTCCTTCTTGACAACTCCTCCACATCGCGTTATATTGTATATATACGATATACACAGTTTGGAAGGAGTATCAGGAGCAATGGAAATTCTATCCGTTCAGAACCTGAACAAGCACTATCCCAAGTTCGACCTTAAGAACGTATCTTTCAGCCTTGACCAGGGCTATATTATGGGGTTCATCGGACGCAATGGTGCGGGGAAGACCACTACCATTAAATCCATCATGCGCCTTGTCCACCCCGATTCAGGAACGGTCACCGTACTGGGCAAGAATTTTGCTGACGAAGAATTTGCCTGTAAACAGCAGATCGGGTTAGTGCTTGGCCAGGTGTCCTATTATCCAACGAAAAAAATATCGGTCATCGCCGATGTCACCCACCGCTTTTACCCAGAGTGGGATGACAAAGCCTTCGTTGGCTACCTCAAACGTTTTGACCTCGACCCTGAAAAGACCGTTAAGGAACTTTCTGACGGTATGCGCGTCAAGTTCGCTCTTGCCATGGCGCTCTCGCACAACGCCAATCTCCTAATCCTTGATGAGCCAACTACCGGTCTGGACCCTGTCTCTCGGGACGATTTACTTGAACTTTTCCAGGAACTGATCGAGAATAGTGAGCGCAGTATCCTCTTCTCCACCCAGATTACGTCCGATCTCGAAAAGTGTGCTGATTACATTACCTACATCAAGAAGGGAGAAATCATTGCCAGCACCTCCAAAGACGACCTGGTAAATTCATATAAAATCGTCAAAGGTACCAGGGCGCAGCTCTCCGAAACCTTGTTGTCCAAATTGATTGGCTGCAAGAAGAATGACTTTGGTTTCACCGCTCTCTTGCCCACGGATAACATGCCATTTGCATACGGGTTAGAGATTGCACCTGCAGATCTCGAATCCATCATGATTCACATCGAGAAGGAGTAAAGAATTATGAAAGCGCTGCTTTTTAAAGAAATCAAATTGGCTTTACACCCAACCACTTACCTTTTCATGGTGATTGGTGCAATGCTGATGATCCCCTCTTATCCTTATTATGTGGCTTTTGTCTATACCTGCCTGGGTATTTTCTTCATTTTCCTGTCTGCCAGAGAAAATAAGGACATTTTTTTCACCGCCTCCCTGCCAGTTAGAAAAAGCGAAGTGGTTAAATCTCGTATCTTCACCGTTGCCATTGTCGAACTGATACAACTCGCGATTGGCATCCCTTTTGCCATCATTGGCATCCGAATCAACCCCAATGCTGCTGGAAATTTGGCTGGAATTGAAGCCAACATGGCCTTCTTCGGCCTGGTCTTGATCATGTATAGTATCTTCAACGCCATCTTTCTTCCACTTTTCTACAAGACTGCCGTCAAAGTGGGTATCCCCCTGGTTTTCGCAAGCATCGCCGTGACCATTTATGTCGTTGCTGTTGAGTTGGCTGTGCAGATGATTCCTTTCCTTAAGACACATTTGGATACCACCGATCCGATGAAGGTGATGTACCAGTTTCCCATTTTAATTGCAGGAATAATTGTCTTTACCCTTTCGTTGTGGCTGACTTACCACAAATCAGCGATTAACTTTGAAAAAGTGGACTTATAAACCGGCATGGATATTGTCATTTCCAATACCTCGGGAGATCCGATCTATCAGCAGATCTTTGAACAGATCAGTGCGCAGATCATTAAGGGGCAGCTCCCCAGTGACACCTGCCTGCCACCCATCCGGACGGTTGCCAAAGAACTTCGCATCAGCGTGATCACTGTCAAACGCGCCTGGGAAGAATTGGAACATGCCGGCCTGATATACACTATGGCCGGCAAAGGTTGTTTCGTCTCTCCGCTTCAGCCAAAAGCTCTGGATGCCAAGCGCAGCCAACTGGCCAGTGAAAAACTCGCCAAAGACATGGAGTATTATAAAACTCTCGGCCTTTCTCTCGAAGAGATTATCGACATTCTCAAGAAAAACTATAATGAGGGCTGATATTATTTTCGTTTTTTAAAAATCCTATCTCTCTGAAAGACATGACCAAATTCGCATGAAACAATACTAGTTTTCCACAAGAATATAAAACTAATGCAACTTCCAACCGGGGAGGCACTTCCTATATTTTTCTAATCAGGCAGGTTTGGAACCTGCTTCTACCGTATTACGCCTGCATGACAGGACGGAATTTTTTACCCGTAAACAAGACTCAGTCCTCGCTGGAGTAGTTAAGTTAATTGTCTAGCTTGACTTTTCAGCTATCTGCGACCGCTGGCAACAAGTTCTTGTTACCTTTCTCCTTTGTATTGACGAAGTTGAAACACCAACCCAACTGAAGCCAGTATTCCAAAGAGTAAATTGATCCAGTTCGCCAGTTCCATCATAGGCCAAAGCGTGGCACACGGCGAAGGGCAATATACTACCAGCGTGCCAATTGGGATGGCAAGCAGAAAGAGCAGGTTAATAATAAGCGCAGCGATCAGTGAAGCGCGGTTTCCGCGTATCGTTCGCAGAAGCGCCCAAGCCCACCCACCGAAAAGGAGTGTGTAGAGCAATGCACCGACCAACACCGCACCCGTACTGTTGAGAACACTCGAATATTCATGCTGGAAGTCTACAAACGCGCGCCACAGTTCTGTAAGTAATGCAACCATAGAAAGTGTAACCGCTCCATGTAGAGAGGTGAACCAGTTTCTCATTCTGCCAATTCTCCTTTTCGGGTCATCAGATAAACCGCGTATCCGGGCGGCCATTTCGAATAATCAATCTTGCCACCAATTTTTTCAATTTTGAAATACGAACCGAAGCGCTGTTCGATCTCTCCAGAGTAGAAGGGAACATCGTAGAACGGTACGAATTTTTCCCACCAACGCATTGGATATTCGAATCCCCAGAGAAGGTAGCAACTGCCTGGATGGGTAAGCGTCAGCAGGCTACGAATGTAGGGCTCGCGCTGACGAGGGCGCAAATCGTCCAGCACGCCGTAGTCAAGCAAGAAATCGTATGTACCTGAAATTTGACGAAGATTTGTGAGGTCGTCTATAATGAAGTTGACCTGCACCCCTCCCACTCTTGCGCGTGATAACGCCTTTTTAATCGCGGAGGAAGCATAGTCCACGCCGGTCACATCAAAACCATGTTGGGCAAGATAAATCGTGTTAGCCCCTGCACCGCACCCAAGGTCTATTGTGCGGCATGGTTTAATTCGCCCACCTTCCACCAGAGATACGAGTTCCTCCCGCGGGCCGATGTCCCATGGTGCTGTGAAATAACGGTATGTGATTTCATAGAAACGTTTCATCGTGATCATTCTTAACCTTTTTTGTTCATATAACGTCTGCCTGTGTTTTTCCGTAGGTGTACGATTTAAGGTACCCACTGATGAGTGGCGTGGACAAGGCAGGGGAGCAGTTTTTGATTATCGGGCTGTATCTGTGGTCACGGCAGGCAACGATTTCAGATAGAGCCAAAGGGCCTGTAATTCTGCATCCGTCATGTGGTTCAGAGATTCGTAAGCCATCCATTTGCTCTCGCGGGTGCGAATCGCAGCTATGAAAGTTTGTTCATCCCAATTGGCCAGATTGCCGCCTGGGGTCAGATTGGGTCCTGGAGGCGCATCGGGATCGGGGTCTTTACCACCAGCCAGGTCAGGTCCATGACAGGTACGACAGCCAAAGGTGACGGCCAGGTATTGACCGTATTCGACAGTTATGGCAGGCTCAGGAGCAGTTGGTCGTGACGCGGTATGATTAATTCGCTCAGCATCGATGAGGTCACCGAACAGACCAAGCGACAGCAGCCCACGACCCAGAAAAGTGGTCGCACGGTCGTTGGCTGAGTGGTTGATGGGCGGAGCAATTTTGAGATAGGCGATAATCTGTCCCAAATCCTCGTCGCTGAAGAAATAGAAATTTCGTGAAGGCATAATAAAAAGTGGCTTGCCAGTCGGGTCAACCCCATGCCGGATGGCGCGCACCCAGTCGATATCGTTGAACTGAGCACCTACACCTCCTTCACCACTCGTGAGATTCGGAGCGTCGATGACAGCCAGCGCCGGGTCATTAAAGATATCGGAGCCTTTCATACCATCGCCATGGCAGTTTGAACAATAAATGGACACCAGCCGCTCACCCTCTATGAGTGAGGTCTGATCTGTTGGTATAAAGACAGCTTCAGGGGTAATAGAATAAGTCTTGTTTAGTCGATTATTCGCACTCCAGGAAAGACCAATAGAGATCAGCATAAGCAGCGCAAGCAATCCACCAATTCCAACGCCAATCCTTTTAATTATCGTCTTCATGAGTTTATTCCTTTCATTCTGAAGTATGTTCCGCAAGGTGCTCTGCGGGTGTGTGAAATAGATCTTCGATGGAATAAAAACCGTGACCATAGAATGAAGCGCCGAGCGTCCAATCACTCTCTTTCACCTCGTCAAGTGTGCGGAGCACAGCAGCCATGGCGGTATTGTATCGGTGGCTGATCGTTTCTGGTGTTGCCTTGCGCGCCATCCACCGAACGAGCCAATAACTCACCCGATCGGCCAGCCAACCAAGCGACCTGGGTGAATTAAACATCCCCTTACCGAGCCGGGCATTGGCGATTTCCTGAGGTAATTGCTCCAGCGCCCAGGTCAGGTGGATCGCCACTTCAGCCATCGTCCAGTCGCTGCTTGTACTCTTCTGGTGCCACCGGTCGCCAGAAATAGTGTTTAGGAAAGTGTCAAAGTTGGTGCGGGTTTCCGCAAGTTCAGTTCGCAGAGCCATTCGATCCACACTGACTTGCGATTGATCGCTCTCGGCTGAACCAATGTGCCGATGTGAGTTTTCGGAGGTTTTGCTTGTTATTTCCATTTCAGATCTCCTTCAATTTAGTGACAGATGGAAACTGCCATCTTCTTAAATGCTAATATTTATGGCTTTTGGCTGGCAAAGAGAAGCGTCTTCACGGCCTTAGCATATTGTTCGACATCGACCTGACCGTAGAGCGCCAGTTGCAGTTCAAGCCCATAATAAAGCGAAAGTAACATACGTGCGACTGCACAAGGATCGAGTGTCATATTGATTTCCCCCCTTGCTTGAGCTTTGGAGATAATTTTCATCAACGCATCAAGATTTTGATCAAAGACCTGCCGGAAAGCATTCTTCAAAGGTGGATTTATCAGGGCTTCACCCCAACTCTGCACATTGACCCGGGGCGCCGCAAGCACTGCCGCACTTTCCAATCCACGGAAGAAAAAGTCAATCAATTCATATAGCGCATGTAAAGGATCGTCGCGTTCAAGCGCTACCTCAAAGAGCGCCAGACCACGCTGAGAGTCGAACTCAAAACTGGCTCGAATGATGGCATCTTTGCTATCAAAATAGTGATAGATCGCACCGGGGCTGAGGTTCGCCTCGGCATAAATCTCACGCATGGTGGTTTGGTGAAATCCTTTGCGGGCAAAACAACGATATGCGGCATCGATAATCTCTTTCCGTCGTGCAGTAATGTGCTCCTTTGATACTTTAGGCATATAATATCTCCAAATAATATAAATCGATCGTTCGATTTATATAATATAACAAACAATTCTACTTGTCAATAAGGAATTTTCACCTTACAGGCTAAAAGTGACTTAAAAGACACTTTCCTCTCGCAGACAGGTCCTGACAGTCAGCATGATCATCACGAACACCTCTCCCCCGGCAGCTGGTCATCGGCGTGCCGATTTGCGCCACAACCGAGACAAAGTCCAGTCCAAACGCTCTCTCCTCTGGGTACACCGGACACAATTCTATCGGTTACCCATCCGACAGGTCGGTCATCCGCACCCGCGATTTCATCGTGATTATGTCCCCTGGGATCTCATGGGTAAAGACATCTACCGACTGTTCCAGTACTCACCCCTGGTAATGGATATTAGGGCCGTTAGGATATAAGCCTCGCCTGGTTTTTCGAATGGTTTTGCGTTGGTGGTTCAGGCCATTTCTCTCCGTCAAGCAAGCCAATGATAAAACAAACTGAAATCTAGTAGTACTTATACTACCCAAATTGGAATTCCAGTCCCATGACAAAGGGACTGGTTTTCGTTTAAAGTGAATTTGTTGAATGTGATCTTCTTCAAATTATAAGGAAACTAAACACGATGATAGGAGTGCTTTTAATATGCAAACCGATCGAGAATCTGAAAACTATGGCTCGAAGTTAAAAAAAACCGTTCTGACATCCTTAGCTCATACCGTGTTGCTGAGTTCGTTGCTCTTGCCCACGATGGTTCTCCGGTTTGTTGGCCGCTTGCACTTGATTTCTAGTAGGGACGACTACTCTTCAGTATTAGATATGTGTACCCGACCAAGGCGCGTGAATATCCGGTCGGAGATATCGATAATTCCCGACTCATTCCCCAGGTAAAGAATATCCGCGGCCTGGAAATGCAAAATTAACATCTGTGAATCATGACGCACATACACCACTTGTTGGTTGTCTGGTTTTGAAGTCCATGCGTAATTTTCGTCACCCAAACCATTGATATTGATAATAACCAGGTCAGGTGTCTGAGTTGAAATTTCAGCTTCACGAATATTATTCCATATCACCTCAGCTGTGGTACCAAAACCAACCCAAACTTGTAACTGACCAGGCTCATTATTTTCAGATGTGTATTGCCATGTGCATGTCGTTTCGTCCGGCGCAGTTTGTTCGGTTAAAGTGGCTGGCCGTTGGTTTAGTATTAGGTTTAATTCGTCAGGCGGGACGATCTTGTCGCAACCAATGGTGGTTTTGTCCCCCGTATCTTGATTTTGTACCGGAGCGATTGTGGGCTCGGTAGTCACTTGACCAGAAGGATCTGGGTTTGAATCAACAAATTCACCCGGTAAATCCTTTGGTGCACAGGCAGACAAACAAATTAAAAAAAGTCCTACAGAAAAGAGAGTCAAAAACACTGTTGTTTTTTTCATCAATCCTACCTCGTTAGTCTGGAATATCGTAAGATACCAGTTCAGCACTGGGAGCATCATCCATCGCAGATTTAATCGTACCTACACCCTCTGCAAACCACTGATATCCATGCATCATTACCTTTTGCCCAAATAACTCAACATAACCAGACTGCTCAATCTTGAGAACATAAAAATCACCAGCCTGGACTGTTAGATTCTCAAACCCAAGTGCGGTATAGTCTGTTTGGATCACCGAGGTTGTTTCACCCATTCTTACATTAATCGTTTGCGACCATTGGTCATTGACCTTGATGTCTTTTGGTAGGGTAACTCCAGATACATATGTGGTCGAAAGAATTGAACTGCCCTGATCGCCAGAATAGGTCGTAGCAGCTCCAGGCGCGTTCATGAGCACAATACCTTCATTTTCGCATTTGCCATCAATTGTAAATATACTATCCCCACCCTGGATGGTGATAATAAACGCATCATTGTCATCAACCACCATTGTGTGAGTTGCGCTGCTGCCTGAGGATAATTCATACTCCCATGTTGCACCGTCGCTGACTGGATAAAAAGGGTTATCACACTCTTCGGAGTCATTCTCCGTAACCAGAGTGGGCAAGGGTGTGGGTGTAGCCTCGGCAGGAAGGACAGTTAGTTCAGGAAGTTCTTCTGTTGGGGTGGCAGTTGGTGAAACCAACATCAAAGGTACATTGGGCTTACATCCTGCAACCAAAGCCAGTACAAATAGTAAGATCAGTTTTATTCGAAACATTTTGATTTCTCCCAATTATCGAAACTTTATATTATTGATATTAAAGCTCAGGCCTCTTGAATAACTGAAAATCACTTAAAAATCAATGGAACGTAAAAGGAGTAACCAGCCTCAACTGCGCCGATATCGCACACAGCAAAGCCGTCCCGATCACGGTCCAAAAAGCGGTTGAACCCACGCTGGTCAAGTTGAGTCATGCAGACATTATCTATGACTGCATCGATTACAGGAGATCCAACCTGAGGCTCAAGGGACAATCCAAATCCTCCATTATTTTGTAACGCGCCAAGTAAAGGGTCCAAGCCAACGATAAAACCCTGGCTGCCATTAACCACACCACAAGCCTGTGTGCCGGTATTCTGTATCAGACTATACCAGCCGGTGACTGTGCCACCCGTTCCATTGATGCAATCGCCATTAATACTACCTGCCAGGATAACATTACGTAGGAATGGCGCGCTTGAGTTACTGTTGAATATACCGCCTCCCTGGTCAACTGTCTGGGCTGAATTTTTAAAAAATGTGGCGTTCCAAAGTAGCGGGTTGCTCTGATAGTTGTTCATTCCGCCACCCTGGTTGGCAAAATTGCCAGCAAAAGTGGCATTGTAGAATATCGGATTACTGTTGTCGTTTGATACTCCACCACCAAATTGAGCCTCATTGTTGATGAAAGTTACGTTTGTCAAAATAGGCTGGTTATTGTTGAAATGATTGCGCATCCCTCCACCGTTGAGGGCAGAGTTATTATTAAAATTGACGTCAATGATTACAGGACTGCTACCATCATAGTTATACAAACCTCCCCCAGCGGCACTATTGGCTTTATTGCCAGTGAAGTTGACCCGCCTAAGATCAGGACTGCTCGTAAAGTTATACATGCCGCCACCTCCTGTCATGTTACTGGTGGCGATATTCTCGATAAAATCCACATTCTTCAATGTCGGACTACTGAGATAGTTGAACATTCCCCCACCCGTAACTGCCTGGTTAAACTTGAAAGTGGTCATTTCAATGGAAGCAGCTGATCCGTTAATATTCGATATGCCACCGCCATTACCTCGCGAGCTATTCGAAAGGAAGGTTACATTGAAAAGTACCGGGCTGGTGCCATCATTCAACATGCCTGCGCCAAAATCAGCCAAATTACCCTGGAAAGTGACATTGAAAAGATTGAGATTACTGCCGTTAGCGGTATAAATTCCACCGCCATTGAAAGAATCATTGTTCTTGAACAAAACGCTGCTGAGAGACGGCGTGCATGCCCCCAGGCTTGAAAAGCCCCCACCCCGAGAACTGGCGATATTCATTTCAAAGATCACATTTATCAGGTTAAGATTACTACTGGCATTAGCTATACCGCCACCGGTAGGTGCCTGGTTACCGGAAAAGACCACATTGGACAGGATTGGTCCACGTTGTAATGCATCAGCAAACACCATCATGCCACCACCAGCAGTACCAGCCAGGTTGCCGTTGAACAAAGCATTTTCCAAAATGCTTTCACCTCTATTCCACAAACCACCACCGTAGTTCAGAGTAAAATTGTTGACGAAATTCACATTCATGAGCGTAGGTGTGCCATCCTGACTGAACATGCCACCGCCGATGGTCGCTGAATTTCCCTGAAAAGTAAGGTTTTGCAGCGTGGGGCTACCACTTTCGTTATATAATCCACCTCCGTTCCGGTTTGGGTCAGTCATTGCATCAGCCTGACCTCCAGTGATAATAAAACCATCCAGTAAGATATCTGGGGTTGTACCGTTGGTGATGACCACGTGGTAGGCATTCAAGCCGACCTGATCGCCCGTTGTTTCGGCAATGAAATTACCATCGATGTTGGTATCGTTGTTGTCTACATCACCACTCAGGATGGTTGCATTGGTGGAAATGTTACGTTGCGAAAGATTGCTTTCGGTTCCGGCAAAGCCTCCATAAATCTTTACGCCATTCTTTAGAATGAAGGAAGCATCCCGCGAATCGAGCGGATAAGGACCACCATTATCGGGATAGTACACTCCTTCAGCTACCCAGATCTCATCACCAGTACCAGCCACCGATAGAGCTTTCTGCAGATTTTTATATGCCTGTGTCCAGCTTATACCAGTGTTGCCATCACTACCACCATTGCCACGAACGTAGTAGCGCAACCCAGATGCCTGTGCTTTGTGTATGGGGACAAACAATAGACCCAGGATCAAAAAGGTGGCCGAAGCCAATCGCATTAAAAAGGAATTTCTTTCAAACATCGCATTTTCTCCATAATTTTTGCCAGGCTCCCCGCCATAACTCCTAATAAGGAACGCGTGTACTATGTAAAAGAAGCGTTATAATTAACCTTGCTAGTTGTCTGAATAATAGTGATTCTCAGTTTGTATATGGTCACGCCCGGCGTGACAAAAACCGGGACAAAATGGTTCGCAATAGCACATTTACCTCATTTGGATCATGGGTTCGCGCCCGTCGCCGGCAACTGGACCTGACTCAGGCCGAGTTGGGAAAACGCGCCTCTTGCTCTGAAGCAACCATACGCAAGATCGAGGCGGAGGAACGCAAGCCATCGGTCCAATTGGCTGAATTACTGGCTCATGCGCTGTCCATCCCGCTGGATGATTATCGACATTTTATGGCGGTAGCGCGAGGTGCTTTTTTGGAAGATGAGGTACTCTATGGGAATGACAATCGTGTTTTTCACCATAACTTACCGCCGCTGCTGACTTCCACCATCGATCGTGTCCAGGCACATGTTACTGTCACAGCGTTACTCAAAGATAATATCATTCGCCTTGTCACGATCATTGGCCCACCAGGCATTGGTAAAACCCGCTTAAGCATTCTTTGTGGTATGGATTTGCTTGGCGAATTTCCTGATGGTGTTTGGTTCGTGGACTTATCAGATGTTTGCAACCCACTATTTTTTGCCCCGGCAATTGCCAGAACGCTTCCTGAGATTGATTTTCCACCTTCACCAGATCTTGATCATTTGATCCGAGGTCTTAAAAACAAAAAATACCTACTTATCCTTGATAATTTTGAACAAATAGTTGAAGGTGCGGCAATGAAAGTCGCCAGTCTGCTGAAATATTGCCCTCATGTTAAAATCCTTGTGACCAGCAGACTGCCCTTAAATATTTATGGCGAAAATGAATACCCTCTTCCACTCCTCGCCACTCCTCCACACAACGCTTTCAACAAGGGGATTGATTTGCTTGGTTATGAATCTGTCCAGCTACTGGTAGCCCGTATCCGTTTGCACCAACCACAATTTTCAATTACTGAAAAAAATGCGAAAATCATCAATGAAATCTGTTCGATTCTGGACGGAATACCTCTGGCAATTGAATTAGCAGCAGCAACTTCAAAGCAGAAAACTCTGGAAGATGTCCTTGTATTGTTGAATGGGCACGACTGGACTGGTAAAATCGGAACGTCTGCTCGAGATTTACCTTATAGACAACGCACTTTGGAAAATGTAATCGAATGGAGTTTTTTACTTCTGGATGATGATGTAAAAAACTGTTATGCCCGGTTAGGGGTATTATCAGGTTGGTTTGATGCAGAAGCAGCTGCAGCAATATGCGAAAAAGACAATCCAAAAATAATGGATTATCTTTTTCTGTTGAGTGAACATTCGCTATTGTCCCGGGGAGTTATTTCTGGCCATACCAGTTGGCGTATGCTTGAACTTATCAGGGCTCACGCATATTCAAAGTTGCCACAGCCTGATCAGATTGAGCTGATTCGAACTCGATATTTTGTTGAGAAGATCAAGGCAATCCAGCTGGAAATTCCAAATTCATCTCAGGAAGATTACATCAATGCTCAATTGAGGAACGCACATAGTTCGTTAGCCTGGGCAATTGCTAACGGGAAAACAGATTTTGCTCTCGAATTAGTAATTCAGCTTCAAGGCTATTGGTATTCGTTAGGGTATGTCAGAGAAGGGTTGGAATTTTGCCGACAGTTATTCCCTCTCATTGATTCGCTGAAGGAACTAGACCAATTGAAATTTCTACAAATCAGCAGTGACCTTGGTTGGCAACAGCATGATTTCGATGCTGCTCTTTTCTTTTTGCATCAGCATGGTAAGTTGGCCAGGGCAGGTGGTTTCAAAGGTGAGTATCCACTGTATCTTAATCGCCTTGGACGAATCTTCATTGAGCAAGCAAATTTTGTGGAAGCAAATGCTGCATTGCATGAAGCGCTAGAGCATGCTCTGGTTGATTCCTCCAGGTTGAATCCCGGGCTGCCGTTAGCCCAATTGGGTGAAATAGCTCTTTTCGAAGGAAATCTAAAAGAGGCGGAAGATCTGTTTCAAAATGCGTTATCGTACTTGGATTCAAATCAGTCAATATTTTTGGCAATGGCATGGACCGATCTCGCCGAAATTGCACTAGCAAACAATGACCGTTTCAATGCTCGAAATTGGCTTATCAAAGCTTTTAAACCTGCTCAAAATCATATCCGCAGACTGATTATATTTCTTTCTGCGTTATCTGGTTATCTGATCTTAGGTTCGACTAGTCACGCGGAATTGGTAGCACGTTTTTATGGTTTCATAGATAAATTAAGTGAGCATTCAGGTTTACCTTTAGGCATTTTCTATCAAAAAGTTAACCAGAAAAGAATTCAATATGCACGCAACGTTCTCTCTAACAACGCCTGGCAGGCAGCATATAGCGAAGGACAGAACTGGAACAAGGAAAATGTAATTCAAAATGCTGACCAGGCATTGCACCAACTTGACTGAATTTAAACTGCCCTCTTTGCATTATAATCAATCATAAAAAAAGCACCTTCCAACCGGGAAGGCACTTCCTATATTCTTCGAATCAGGCAGGTTTGGATCCTGCTTCTACCGTATTACCCTTGCATGACAGGGCGGAACTTATACCCATAAATAATAATCCCCCGATCATCCATATCGGTGCGGATCTTACGGGTGACCATTTCTACGGG
>DAOUGX010000312.1:0-6845 GCA_034428855.1 Anaerolineaceae bacterium
TCTTCCATCTCCAGGAGTTTCTTCTCCTCAGACATTTGTTTTTCTTTGAGTGTTTTAACCATTTGGTTAAATTCAAATGTGGTTTGCCCAATATCATCGCTAAATCGGGGTTCTAAATTAATACTGTAATCACCACGCATTACCTGAGAAATACCTGTTCTGATGGATTGAATTGGTATAACCAGACTGGAATTTATCATCAGTGGATACAGGATCAACATTAAAAGTGAAACCAACAACATTGCCATGAATTGCATCGAAATCGTCCAATGTAAATGGTCTCGAAAATCTATGTAGTAATCCTGGTAAACACCTTTCCAATTGATACTGGTAAAAGGTAACTGATTGCTGAACTTTACGCGGGTTGGATAGCGATCATTCGCTCCTAAAAAGAAACCGCTTACCTGTTGCATTTCGGTAGGGATATATGGATCATAAATCAAATTGACTTTGACATCATTGTAGGTAATATCAAAAGAGCCACCTGGTTTCAATATGAGTTGGGTATTGATGCTGATATTTTGGTTTGGGTCGTCAGAGGCAATGAACCAGGTAATGATGGTTTGATCCATTTCTGTATTAATAAAAACAGTACTATTATCAGAGGGTTCTAACTTTTGGATGTAGAGTGTTGCGATGATCGGGGTGATGTTTCCTGGCAGGCTGATGGAATCTAAATTGATTGGAGTATCATTGAACGCCACAAACCCCTTTTTGTTGATCAGTACAGAACCCCAATTTTCACCTGAAAAAGGAAAAGTAAATTCCAAATCCATACTAACTGTTGTTTCACCTTCCGGGAAGATTAATTCTTCTCCGATATCTTTATTGAATTGGAATTCACTTCGGGAAATATCATAAACCGCATTATTCTGATCAAAATGAACGGTCTCCATATTTGGAACTGAGAACATGGCTAAGTAATTCGCTGTATTAGCAGGAGCAGATAGCCAGGATGCTGCACTGATGCCAGTGAAGGTGGTCAAGAGAATGAAAATGATGAATTTAAAGAAGAAAGATGCTTTTCGTAAAGTTTGGTTTATCAGAGAAATCACAAAAAAAGTTAATGCCCAGGTTGTGACCAGAGTAAACAAGAAAAAAGAAATGTTTTTCAAGCCATAAATACCAAGCAAAATACTGATGATCCAAAATAGCCAGAGAGATATTGTCGTTAATCCAAAACCTTGGGCGGCAATTGCGTATCTACCTTGCGGATGCATAAATTTGTAAAGCCAACTCTTGTTTGTTTCCATGGTTGAAAGTTTTACGGTTATATAGACGAAAAAAATCATCAACCAACTGATTTCCAAAACCAGAAATACTTTTATCAGCATTGGTACAATGGTCATAAATGGGTAGTGAATGAGGTTGAATAGTTGTGTAGCAGCTAAAGCAATTGCGAGGATAGTAAGTAAATTATTGACCCACAAAATCAATTTGGCTTGATTTTCTCCAATAGATTTAGTGGTGGAGAAGTTATAAGCAAATTGAGTGAGTAATGCCAGACCAAGAACAAATAATGTGTCATGGATCAACATGCCATCCACCTGGCGTCTGAGGCTTGAAACGCCGATAAAACCTGCCAGACCTGCAGCTACCATAATAGAATAAGCTGTTCCAAGCCAGAAATTTGCTTTCGTCCCATTATTTTTAAGAATCAAATATACTGTGATTCCGAGAAAGACAATCGTTTGTGCTATATAACTGATGGATGCAGGCGTTAAGAATAATTCCATAATTGAACCCCAATTAAATTTCATCTAAGAAAACTAATCAACACCATTATTGTAGCCTAAATTAATCTGAATTTGGGTATCAAGATGAAAGAAAATTTATTTCAAAACTGCTTGATTTATGGATAGACGGATTAATACAGAAAAAATCCCTCATTTAAAAGGATGAGGGATTTTTTTGATTACTCTTCAGAAATTTCGATCGTCAGAAGTTTTACTGCGGGAGAATTTCTTTTTGAAGGATCTCGAGCAGGGATAGAAAAAAGGATGTCCAAGCCTTCGATTACTTCTCCAAAGACCGAATGTTTATTATCCAACCATGGAGTTGGGACGTGGGTAATGAAGAATTGAGATCCATTGGTGTTTGCGCCTGCATTTGCCATGGAGAGAATTCCAGGTTTATCATGCTTGAGAGATGGGTGAAATTCATCTGCAAATTTATAACCAGGACCGCCCATACCGGTACCGGTTGGATCGCCACCCTGGGCCATAAAATCGTTAATCACACGATGAAAAATCGTATCATCATAAAATCCTTCTTTCGCAAGAAAGACAAAATTATTCACTGTTTTAGGGGTTTTATCGGCAAAAAGTTTTACATGAATGTCACCAACATCAGTTTTAAATGTTGCTTTATATTGCTTTTTTGAATCAATTTTCATATCAGGCGAAGTTTTCCAGGATTTCATTTTATTAACCATTCCTTTCAGTTTTTTGGATCTGGAAAATGTTGATTTTTCCAGGTTCAATTTATACGAGCGTCCTTTATTCTAGCATGAATTAAATGTTCTTTACAGCCAGACGCATAATTGTGTTCAACCTTGGTTTAATGGAGAGTAAAGAAGGTATGGATGTCAGTTATTTTGGTGATAAATATGCAGTCGGCTACGAAAGTTAAAATTAAGGTTTGTGATATATTCAAATAAACAGACGCCATGAATATCCAAATATCTCAAACATTCACCGCATTAAAACATAGAAATTTCAGGCTTTGGTTCATTGGCCAGATGGTTTCATTAATTGGAACCTGGATGCAAGCCACGGCTCAGAGCTATCTGTTATTTGAACTGACATCTTCACCCATTATGTTAGGGATTGCGGGTTTTTCCAGTGGTATTCCAATCTGGTTATTCTCTTTATATAGTGGGTTAATTTCCGATCGATTTTCCCGCCGCAAGGTCATCTTGTTCGCGCAAACATTCATGATGATTCTGGGTTTTATCTTAGCGTTTTTGACGTTTACTGGATTGATACGCCCCTGGCATATTATCGTTTTAGCGTTTTTTCTGGGAACCGCAAATGCTTTCGATGCACCAGCCAGACAATCGTTTGTGGTTGATATGGTTCCCAAAGAGGACTTAACCAATGCGATTGCCTTAAATAGTTCTGTCTTCAATTTAGGAACAATCGTTGGTCCTTCAGCTGCAGGAATTGTGTATGCACTCGTAGGACCTGCCTGGTGTTTTACGATCAATGCAATTTCATTTCTGGGTGTTATCGCTGCATTGTTATTGATGAATGTACCTCCACGACCGAAAATCCTTCAAAAGAATTCTCCGTTCTCCGAACTCAAAGAAGGCTTACATTTTGCCATCGGGCACATTGAAATTCGATATTTATTGATTAATTTGGCGGCAGTCTCTGTCTTTAGTTTTAGTTTGATGACATTGATGCCTGATTGGGCTACCACGGTTTTGGGAGGAGATGTAAAGACCAACGGTCTGTTACTCTCTGCTCGTGGAGCCGGTTCGCTAGTGGCTGCATTGATGATCGCTAATCTTGGCTCCCGTATCGTGAGGGGGAAGATTTGGACATTTGGCGGATTGGTGATGCCAATAGCCATGCTTCTGTTGGGAAGTTTCAAAATCTTACCAATTTCACTATTGACACTGATGATATTAGGGTGGAGTCTGATGTCAGTCGTAAATATTACCAATGCTCTGATACAAACCCATGTTCCTGATGGTTTACGGGGACGGGTAATGAGTATATACATCCTTGTTTTCCAGGGAACTTATCCTCTTGGGGCTTTGCTGGTGGGTTGGTTGGCAGATATGTATGGATCACCCATAACGATCATCATCTGTGCTGGGATCATCACGCTGGTATATGGACTGATTAATTTGTTACATCCAACCATTCGGAAATTTAACTAGTTAAATGTCCCATACACGTTTGGTTTTTTGGTTTAAAATTTACCGATGCCAATGAGAAAAATCGTTTTCAGCTCACAACAAAAAAAGATTATCAAGGTGTGGTTTCCATTGGCGGCATCCTGGTTGTTAATGGGGGTGGAAATGCCAGCCATTACCGCCGTGATGGCTCGATTGGCAAATCCAGAAATCAGTCTGGCTACCCATGGAGGTATTGTATTTCCAATGGCTTTGATCATCGAAGCACCAGTAATCATGTTGCTATCCGCTTCGACTGCTTTATGCAAGGATTGGGCTTCATATCAAAAAATCTTTCGTTTTATGATGATTATGGGAGCTGGATTAACTTTTTTGCATTTTTTAGTAGCATTCACTCCTCTGTATGATCTTGTGATTGTAAAAATGTTAGGTGTGCCGGAAGAAATTATTGAAAGTGGCAGAATTGGATTACAGTTTATGTTGCCATGGACCTGGTCTATAGCATACCGTCGATTTCAACAGGGGGTCATGATACGATTTGGACATTCGAGAGCTGTTGGAATCGGAACACTGGTGCGGTTATCCACCGATGTGGTGGTTCTTGGTTCAGGATTACTGATCGGGAATATTCCCGGTTATATAATTGGAGCAGCCTCACAAGGGCTGAGTACATTTTCTGAGGCGGTCTACTCAGGATTGCGAGTTCGCCCAATATTGAAATATCAATTAAAAACCGCTGCAAAAGTCGAAACTTTAACCTGGAAAGCCTTTTTTGCTTTTTATATTCCATTGGCCTTAACCTCGTTTCTTTCCCTGGTTTGGCAACCAATTGGCAGTGCAGCATTGAGCCGTATGCCCAGAGCGCTTGATTCACTGGCAGTCTGGTCGGTGGTTAGCGGTCTCATATTCATGCTACGCAGTCTGGGTTTGGCTTTTAATGAAGTTGTGGTGGCTCTTCTCGACCAACCAGGTGTCTCCAGGGAATTAAGGAAATTTTCTACATATCTATCAACGTTTTTGGGGTTCTTTCATCTGGTGGTAGCATTAACCCCACTTGCTTATTTGTGGTTTACGTATGTTTCAGGGTTGTCACCCGGATTGGTTGAATTATCTCGCATTGGGTTCTGGTTTGGTTTGCCAATGCCGATATTAAGTGTTTTACAATCCTGGTATCAAGGAGCATTACTTTATAGCCGCAATACACGAGGAATTCCAGAAAGTATGGCGATATTTTTAGCTTCAGTATTGATCGTTCTTGGGATGGGTGTATTCACGCAGAAGTATATTGGATTATTTGTTGGGTTAGCTGGATTTTCTATTGCCAATCTCACTCAGACAATCTGGTTATGGGTACGTAGTCGACCTATCATGCGTCAACTGAACCTGCGAGACAATCATGTCGATTGGGTTGTTTCTTAGAAAAATTATTGAGCGGGTGTTTACAATTATCACAAATGACCCGGTAAATAGAATAGAATAGAATGGTGGATCAATATTGGTTGTGGAGGGAATATGGAAACTTCTGCGGATAAAATAATTGTTTACAGTACTACCTGGTGTTCTGATTGTAAACGTGCAAAAAAATTCTTTGGTGAACAACGGATTCCTTACATAAATATTGACATTGAAGAAAATCCTGAATATGTGCAGGTTGTCGAAAAAATCAATGATGGAAAACGAAGTGTTCCAACCATTGTTTTTCCAGATGGTTCCGTATTGGTTGAGCCCACCAATGTCGAATTGGCAGAAAAATTAGGATTACAAACAGAAGCGAAACGCTCATTCTATGATGTGATCATCATCGGAGGTGGACCAACCGGATTAACCGCAGCAATCTATCTGGCCAGAGAAGGATTCGAAACACTCGTTATCGAACGAGGTGCGTTGGGTGGTCAGGCAGGCATGACACAATCTATGGAAAATTTTCCTGGGTTTGATCAAGGTATTCCTGGCAGTGAATTCGCAGATCGCTTAGGCCGGCAAGCCAGACGGTTCGGCGTTGAGATTTTGCAGGCAGCAGAAGTAAAACAAGTTGAACGGGAAGAAAGTGGGTACATGTGTGTGACCACAAGAAATAAGCGAAATTATGGAAGTAAGACGGTTTTGATAGCTACAGGTGCACATTACAGACGTCTTGGAGTACCAGGGGAGGATAATTTGGTTGGTTCAAGTGTGCATTTTTGTGCAACCTGTGATGGTGCGTTTTACCTCGGGAAAAATCTTCTTGTGGTTGGTGGTGGAAATAGTGGGTTTGAGGAAGGTTTATTTCTAACCAAATTTGCAAAAAAAGTGGATATTGTAGAATTTTTTCCGAAAGTGAATGCCAGTAAAATTTTACAGGAAAAGGTAGCTTCGATGCCCAACATGAAAGTCACATTAAACCATGAAGTAATAGAACTCAAAATGAATGAACGGAAACGCCTGCAATCGGTTATTGTAAAAGATCGAGGGACAGGTGAGGTAAAAGAATGGATTTATGACGGGATGTTCATCTTCATAGGCCTGGATCCTAATAGTGAGTTGATGAAAGACAAAGTCGATCTGGATTCACGCGGATTCATCATCACCGATAAGACCTTACAAACCCGAATAAAAGGAGTATTTGCAGCTGGAGATGTTCGTTCTGGGTCAACCAAGCAAGCTGCGGCTGCAGCAGGAGAAGGGGCAACCGCAGCCTTAATGATCCGGGATTATTTAAAAGAAGTTGGGTAAAAATTTACAAATTGGGTTTCTCTGCACGCATTGCAAAAAATGTTGGCATATAACGATCGATTAACCCTTCAGGATCCCGATCTTCGAAAAAGCCAGTGATAACAAATCCAGCATCTAATTGACCGCCAATTTGATCATTAAACGTATGGCTGAATTCAAGAGGTTTTCGGGATTGCATAAATTCCATTAATTGATCCTCAGGCATATTATTTAAATCGGAATACGGTAATGGATATTTAACTTCCAATTTATTTTCCTGATCTATTTT
>DAOUGX010000313.1:0-1781 GCA_034428855.1 Anaerolineaceae bacterium
CATTATTAATGAAAATTATGTATAAATTTTCCTTTTCGTATTGAACCTTATAATGTAATTGTGGTAAAGCATTAATATTTATCTGCCATTGGTTCCCAATTAAAAGTTTTAACAGACTAATAATTGTCTGAATGTTTTTAAATCCACCTATGTAGATTTGTACAAAATTTGACAGGTTAAAGTTATTCTGTTTCAACACTATCGACCAACTTTGGTTGATTTGATCTGGAAAACTTACGACTTTTGCATACATGTCATCTTGATCAATCTGCTGCATTTTGGTCATATCATCGAATTGCATCGAAACCCTCCACAAGCCTTTTGCTTTGTAAAATTTTCATTTATGATATATAAGGTTTTCGTAAGGACGAAACTACACTTACCAATATTATAATTGGCATACATTATGATGGATCAACTAATTCATTACCGACCAATAACTTTCAGTAACAATGATTGGAAAGAAAGCAATCATACACCTCCAGAAGAAAACTCCGTAATCCTGACAGTAAATGGAGAATCCTGGTTATCTTTTAGTTGTTCGCCATTTATGTTGGAAGAACTTGCGATTGGATTCTTGTTCAATGAACATATCATCAATTCTATTGCAGAAGTCGAGATCGCTAGAGTTTGTGAAAATAATAAAAATGTAGACGTATGGTTAGATCATCAAGCCAAAAAACCAGATAAATGGGAAAATACTTCCGGTTGCGCAGGTGGAAAAACCAGTATGGTCAATCAAAAAGAAAATTTGGTTAAGGATGATTTACAGGTATCACCAAAATTGATCTTTGATCTTTTCAATTTATTGTTATCAAGTCAGGAAATTTACAAAGAAACGAGAGGAATACATTGCTCTCTTTTATCTGATGGAAATAACACACATTTAATTGCCGAAGACATAGGAAGACACAATACCATAGATAAGTTAGCTGGTTTGTATTTATTTGATAACAAACACATTTGGGATAAAAAATTCATTTTTACTACAGGTAGAATTAGTTCAGAAATGATTCAAAAATCTGCTCGTATTGGGGCATCAATCGTAGTTTCTCGTACGAGCCCTACTCATGCGTCTGTAAATTTTGCTACGGATCACGGAATAACTTTAATAGGTTATACCCGCAGAAATGAGTTTACCGTGTATTCGAATCCATCACGAATAAAAGCTTAAACCTGCAAACAATTTAATTGGGCTAACTCAAGTTCTTCCGGAGTATTTATATTAACAAAAGAATTCAGTGCTGGATCGAATTCCTTTAATTGTTCTTCGTAAACTGGATGAATAATTGCATTTTCATGCCATGAAATCAATCTTCTTTTTCCTGAGTTAATAGCAGCGGTAACCAGAGGTAAACATGTTTCCTTTCTGTAAAATGCATAGAATGGTTCGTACCCGTTTTCTGTTTTTGGAATTACTACGTCAATAGGTTTTGCTTCGAATAAATTCTTCATGTATTTGTATAGACCTATACTGACAAAAGGAAGATCACAGGCGATAACAAAAACCATTTCATAAGTTGCATAAAAAAGTGCAGTGTGCAATCCAGCGAGGGCTCCATAATCTTCGTAAATATCTTTATAAGTTTTTAGTGAGAATTGTTGGTATTTTTCAGGTTTATTGGTTGTGATTAATAATTCGTCTGAATAACAAGAAAGGCGATCAATAATATTTTGAATCATTGGTTTCCCACACAATTCAACCAATCCCTTATCGACGCCCATACGAGAAGATTGTCCACCAGCTTGTATAACAATTGAAACTTTCATTGTTTATAATT
>DAOUGX010000314.1:0-5395 GCA_034428855.1 Anaerolineaceae bacterium
TGGATATCGATGGAAAAGTATTGAACAGTCTGGGAATCACCGGTTTTCCAACCTCGATTTTAATTGATCCTGAGGGCAATGTTGCTGTCATTCACATCGGAATGATTTTCCCTGAAGATTTGAATAATAAAGTTTTACCTTATTTAAATAAATAAATGCCCAATGCAATGGTTTAATTACCAATGATTGAGCATTTTTAGAAAGATTAATCCAGCTTTTCTGCCAGTAATTGTTCCAGGCGATCAACAATGCTTTCTAAATAATTGAAAGCCTTTTCAACAGGTTCCGATGAGGTCAAATCTACTCCAGCAGTCTGTAATGCTTCTAAGGGATAGACTGAATTTCCTGCGCTCAGGAAGTTCAAATATCGATCTACAGCTCCTGGTTGCCCTGCCAGAATGTTCTCAACCAATGCATGTGCTCCAGAAATTCCGGTTGCATATTGATACACATAATAATTCATATACATATGGCTAAATTGTGACCAGGTTATTCCAATACGATCATAATCAATGACTACTTCGTTACCATAACCCTCCAGGAATAATTCGGCGCAATGATCGATCATAACTTTCGCATTAATGGCCTTACCCTGTTCCAACCGCTGGTGCATTGCTAATTCCCATTGTGCCAGGATTGGCATTATGAAGAAATAACGATGAAAATTGGACATTGCTTCTTCGATTAATGCTAATTGAAAAACTGGATCGGTCTGGTTGCGCAATAAATAATCTCGCACCATGGCTTGATTAAAATTGGAAGCTACTTCAGCTACGAAAAGTGCATAACGACCATGAATGTAGGGTTGAGTATGTTTGGTATAGTAGGAATGCATAGAATGGCCTAATTCATGGGCTAATGTACTCAAGCTAAAAACATCATTGTTATAACTCATCATGATGTAAGGAGGTGTATCATAAACACCACTCGAAAAAGCTCCCTGACGTTTTCCCTGGTTTACTGCCCAGTCAACCCAGCGGTCCCGTGTGGCTCCTTTATAAAGAATATCAACATATTCCGGACCTAAAGGTTTCATTCCTTCTGCAATCCATTCAACTGCCTGTGTAAACGAAATCTTTGGTTTTTGATTTGTTAATGGAGCTTTGATATCATAAACTTGGAAATCATCCAGTTTTAACCACTGTTTACGAATTCTCCAGTATTTATGCCAGGTGGGTAAATGTTTTTGAAAAACACTGATGAGATTATAAAAAACTTCTTGCGGAATGTTATTTGGAAACAAAGAAGCTTCCAATGAATTCTTAAATCCACGGACATTCGCATTGAAGATATCCTTTTGTAATCCAGCAATTTGTAGTCCAGCTAATGTATTCTTAAGTTTTAGAAAACCATCACTATAATTCTCAAAGGCGCTTCTACGGATACTTCGATTCTCATGGCTGAATAATGCACCATAATTTCCCTGTTCAATGGGGAATGTTTGTCCATTTTCATCTGAAGCCACCCCAAATTTTATGTCAACATTTGTCAGACTGTTATATGTCTGAACAACGGTACTCATTGGTTCACTTGCCATTGCCAAAACATTCTCAACCTCAAAGGAACGAACTTTGGTTTGTTTCCGCTCCAATTGTGCAAAATAGGTTTTATAAAGTGCCAGGTTCTGATCTATCTGGCACCATTCTTTGAGAATTGGGAATCCGATTGCGATTAATTCAGGCTCAATAAATGCAGAAGTGGCTTGAAGTTTAGCAAATTTCCCTCTGGCCTGTACTGCTCTGGCTTGTGCAGCCTGATCTGAATTATCGACTGCACTGCTCAGGTTTGCATATAAGGAGATTTTTTCCATCGCACGATTGACTTGTTCTGTTACTTTTAAACATTTGTATAATTGTTGTGGCTCGCTTGACAAAGTGTTTCTGAATGGAGCAATACGATCTATTTCACCTTCAATTCCATTTAATGCTTTTTCCCACTCTTCCAGGGAAGGAAAGATGGCTTCTAAATTCCAGGTTTGTTCTAACGGAACATCAGAACGTTTTAATACTTGATTTGATTCCATTTTCACCTCAGTTTAAATGATTACAGATTTAATGTCTCGCCTTACCCCATCCATCCTTGATTATTATAGTGGAATTTCCTTTTTTCATTCAATTTATTTGGTACACAAATAAATTAATTGTTTGGATTTTCAAAGGGATACTTATTTCAATATTCAAATTGATTTGAAATTTATGCTTGGTGGTAGACACAAAGTTTGACTGATTTAAACTCATAAATAAATAGCAAAAAATCGGTTAAAACAAAAAAATTCCCGATTTCTCAGGAATTTTTGTGAGCGCGCAGGGGCTCGAACCCTGAACCAATGGCTTAAAAGGCCACTGCTCTACCATTGAGCTACGCGCCCAGAACGACAGAAAGTTTACTACAAGAACAGGTCACTGTCAACTTATTTTGAGATTAGAGACTTCTTTATTTCCGGTTTTTTTTAACATTATTTTTTTGAAATAATACATCTACGCTTTATTTGCAAATTAGGCCTATTTATCATACACTTATCTCAGATTTTCCGTCCTTAAGGAGTAATTTTTTTATTATGGATCTTGAAATTAACACCTTCTTACGTGATCGTTATCGTGTGGAAAAACAGCTTGGCAAAGGTGGTATGGGTGCTGTATATCTGGCTTTGGACACTGTCCTGCAAACGAAAGTTGCAGTAAAAATCAATCAAAACCCGCGCCAGGAAGGACGAGAACAATTCTTACAGGAAGCACGTTTATTAGCTGCCTTACGTCATCCCAACCTCCCACGAGTTATCGACTACTTCGTCATCGAGGACAGTCAATATCTTGTAATGGACTTTGTCCCTGGCGATGACCTGGGGACAATTGTCAAACGGGACGGAAAACAGGATGTTGAGAAAGTTTTATATTGGGCAAAACAACTTGGTAAGGCTTTAAATTATCTTCATACCCAGGAACCACCGGTTATTCATCGCGATATAAAACCTGGAAATATCAAAATTACCCCTCGTGGAGAGGTAATCTTGGTTGATTTTGGAATCGCTAAATCTTCGGATGTCACTCAAGAAACATCCACCGGTGCAAGAGGTTTGACACCTGGTTATTCTCCCCCAGAGCAATACGGCTCAGGACGAACAGGACATTACTCAGATCAGTTCGGGTTGGCAGCCACTCTATATAATGTTCTGACCAACGAAAAACCGGTCGATGCGGTTGAACGTTTATTAGGCCAGGCGACTTTAAAACCCATTCATGAACTGAATCCAAATGTTCCCCCTCACATGGAAGAAGCCATCACGCGGGCTTTGTCGATCAAACCGGAGGATCGTTTTGGTTCTATTCTCGAATTTGTACAAGATCTTGGTCAATCCACTATACCTGGTCCGGATGAAACGATGATTGCTCCGGCACGCACCACACAAGCCCCAAGGCAACAACCTGTAGAAAATGCAGAAGCGACAAGGGTTTCTGCTGGTTCTTCCATCCCATCAACACCTGTCTCCACTCCTTCTTATCCAATATCACAACCAGTGTCCAAACCAAAATCTAAATTGATTTGGTTGCTTCCCGCTATTTTGATCTTCGGAGCCATTATAGTCGTGGGTGGGGGTTGGTTTGTGTGGAACAATTTCCTTGCTGATAAAGAGACTCCCCCACCTGCCACTGCAGTTGTTGTCCAATTTACCGAGACTTCAGCTCCTGTTCTTGCTCCGATAGAAGAATCAACAGCAACCAACACTCCTGAACCAATTCCTACAGATACACTCGAACCTACTCCAACAGATTTACCTGAACCGACTATCGCTCCTACGCTCGCATTACCAAGCATTGGTCGCGATGGATTGGTAGCATATGTGAGCAATAAAGCCGATGGAGAAACTTTCCAACTCTGGACGATGAAAGTTTATCAACAACCGGATGGAACGTTGATCGCGGGTGATCAAAAACAATTAACTTCCAATCCTGGAAACAAATCGTTTCCAAACTGGTCTCCTGATGGTACCAAAATCATATTTTCAGCTGAAACGGGTGATTCTGAAAATAAAATTGATTTATATACCATTAATGTGGATGGGAGTGGTTTATCGAATATTATTGCAATTCCCGGAAATGAAACTGAATCTGCCTGGTCACCGGATGGTCAATGGATCGTTTTTACTACAGATAACAGGGCAGACGGGATCAAACAAATTATGGTTGTAAAACCGGATGGAACTGACTTAAGGCGATTAAGTTCCGATAAGCAGGAATTTTCTCCAGAATGGTCTCCAAAAATGGATCGTCTGGTGTATGTACTTCCTTCATCCAGTCTCAGATATTTATGGATGCGAGATCCTCTCAATGACTTTGTTGATATGGATAGAGATATGTTCTTCATGCGTCTAAAGTACATGGGTGATCCTGCCTGGTCACCGGATGCATTATATATGGCATACACCAATGTACAAGGACGTACACAGGATGTTTATATCACCCGAATCCAATCTTTTGGAATGGAAGTGAAACGACTTACCAATACCACATTTGATTCGTATCCTGCCTGGTCACCTGATTCAACCTGGATTCTGTTCCAGTCCAATCGTGATACAAATCTCGAAATTTATATTATGGATATCTCTGGACAGAACCAAACCAACCTCACTTTAAGCCCTGATTCAGATGAGATGCAGCCAGCCTGGCAAGTAAAATAAGTATTAAAATTTTTTTAAATACTAGGTCTAATTAGAAAAACTTACTGAAATCCTCATATAAGCAGGAATATTAATCCTATGAGGAACGTTTTGAATTTGTTATATGAATACCTGAAAAGAAGGCGGATATCAATCTTTATTTTGGTTCTTATCTGAATCCCCCATCATTTTTGAGGTATTCAAAGCTTTCAAGAAAACATCATCCCCTAATAAATACCGTAATTCCTCTTCAAAAATTTCTAATGGGGTGTTTATTATTTGGGAATGTCGTAGGCAACTTCTTTTTTCATTTTCCAATACGCTGGTTTCATCCAAAGTTATCTGATCATTATCATTCAGATCCAATGGGTGTAATACACAGTAAAATGGTTTTAAAAACCAGTGGTGTTCACCCAGAATTTCCGAAGCTACCTGTAAGGCACATTTATGGTCGTATCGTTGAAATACGCAGGTTTTTCGTCTGAATGGTTGATTTCTCTTTACCAGGCGAGTATGTATTACCTGTCCGCTGTCAGTAAAAGAATCATCTTCCACTTCATTCAGGAACCATTGATTTGGGTCTAACTTTGGTAAATCCATGCAGAATTGAATTAAATCGGCATGATTAATGATTTTTTCTTTTTCTAACAAATCTACCCAAACACCAAATTCACAACAGGCACCATGACAATCATTTAATGTACAGCGTTGCAATGGATCACGAGAAAGCATTCTTGGTGA
>DAOUGX010000315.1:0-1728 GCA_034428855.1 Anaerolineaceae bacterium
TTAATCGCAACCACTGATGATGATGGTACCAATATAGAAATTGCTATGCAGGTAAAAAATAATCGAAGAGGGTTGGTGGGTAATACATTTCATTGCCTGGTACACAGCACCGATCCGTTATTATGTAAATTGGTTAACGATCAAATCATTGATTTAGGGGATCCTTCAGTTCAAATCAAGTTGTTCAATGTTTACGAACTTGGTGCACGTCGTATGCTTCAGGTTTATCCCGCCTGGCAGGAAGTGAATGATCAGTGTGCCAGGATACTACTTATTGGTTTGGGACGCTTTGGTCAGGAATTATTGGTTCAAATGGCAAGAACCTGGTGGAACTTTCGGGATGACCATGAAAAAAAGTTGTATGTGACGATAGTTGACCGGAACGCACAGGAAAATATTAACATTCTTCTTGGACGGCATCCACAATTGTCAGAGGCTGTTGAATTTGACATCTTCACAATGGAAGTCGAATCATCCAGTTTTGAATCGGGGAAAGTTTTTGCTAAAAATAGACCTGATATTGTTTATATTTGTCTGGATAATGATTCCCAGGCATTAAAAACTGGCTTGGTAATTCAAAGGCATATACTACATACAACACCAATTATTCTTCGATTGGCACAACCAGGTGGATTGGAAACATTAGTCCATACCTTAAAAAAACAAGACCATGCGGCAATCAGGTTGGAACCATTTTTAGTTTTAGATGAGATTTGTAAAACTGAAATTCTGTACCAACAACCCCGAGATATATTGGCAAAAGCATTTCATGATGAATATTTATCTTTACAACGTCAGCAGAGTATGACGAAACTTGAAGATTGGGCCATGCAATCCTGGAATCAATTATCAGATGAACTGAAGAATCGAAATTATCAGCAGGTGGATCATCTTATTAAATTGGTATCAATCTTTGGCTTTTCAATTAAGGTTCTTGTGGATTGGGATGCACCATCACAATCATTGAATAGCGATTTGAATGAAAAGATGGCCCAATATGAGCATGAATTATGGGTAGCGGATCGTCTCGCAGAGGGTTGGCATTATCATGCCGGAAAAAAAGATCCCAAGAATAAAACCAGTCCAGCTTTACTACCATGGACAGACTTATCCGAGGTTGAACGAAATAAAAATTTAAATTTTGTCAGGAATATTCCTGTCTTCCTTGGAAAAGCAGGTTATCAATTGGTGTTTACTAAAAATGTGGCTCCGGGCAAATAGAAATCATTTCATTGACTAACTATCAGTAATTTTGGAGTATGAATAAATATTTGGTGATTAATAAGAGAACCTAGAAGATTCCCTTGTTTGTTGGTAATATCTCATTCTTTTTGGATTTATTCTTGGGAAAGTTATTAGGTATTGCGTGCGATTATTCTTTCCCGTTGTAAATTCTGCATTACACACATTTGACTACAGAAACATATTATCTTTTGGACAGTGGATTATAGATCTTGACTCGCTGGATTCTGGCAGTGGTCGCGTCGTGGAGTTTTTTCGAATTTTTAGCCTTTGTTGCTCGATGTCTCCCCTTGGTCAGGGAATTTTTTTGTATTCGAAAACCTGGGTATTAATTACTGTCAAGTTTCAAAAAATGTATATCAAATTGGGTTCTCAGGGATTTTTTTACAAGAAATATGCTATCTTAATTAAATATTCTCTACCACAATCATCACTTCATTTCTTGTGAGAAATCCGGGCACCCAGGGTGGGTTGTAACCGGCAACG
>DAOUGX010000316.1:0-3221 GCA_034428855.1 Anaerolineaceae bacterium
GGTCAATGGGGTTGGGGTGTGGGTGCTTTCGCCAGTCGTGGTATCACCCTGGTTGGTACTGCCATCCATAATGCCTCATTAAAGGTTCGCGAAAAAGCATTAAATCTGGCCAGCAAATTATTGGAAACCCCAGCAGCGGAACTAGAAATGGAAAACGGTGTTGTACGTGTTGCAGATATGCCAGAAAAATTTATTTCCTTAGGCGAACTTGCCATGCGCAGCAACCCCACCCGTGGGACAGTAGAACCAGGTATGGAACCAGGCTTGGAAGCTGCTTCCTATTATGGGCCTCCACATGGTGCCACCGGTTTTGGTTGTTTGACAATGATTGTAGATGTTGACCCAGAAACCGGCAAAGTGAAAATTGAGCAAGTGGTTATGACAGATGATTGTGGGCAACCAGTGAACCCGATGGTAGTGGATGGTCAAATCCATGGTGGTTTGCAGATGGGAATTGGAGAAGCTTTTTATGAGAATCTGGTGTATGATGATTATGGTCAATTAGTGACCGCGTCCTTCATGGATTATCTCTTCCCACAAGCAACTGATATGCCCGAGAAATTAGAGATTATTCACTCTCACACCAAATCACCATTGAATCCTTTAGGTATTAAAGGAGTTGGTGAAGCAGGTGCAATTCCTACGCCGGCTTGTTTTATGCAGGCACTCGAAGATGCGCTGAAAGTTGATGGAATGTTTATTACCGAATCATCCATTAATCCCAGCAAACTTTATCACTATATTCAGAAGGCGAAAGGCGCGTAAGCGCCTTTCGCTATAAACTGGAAATTTTAAGCTTATTTTTTATTGGAGGAAGTTGTAATGAAAATCGAAGGTACTCACGTTTTTAATGGTCCCCGTGAAGAAGTATGGGAAATGTTCTATGATCCCAATGTTCTAGCGAGTGCCTTGCCCGGTGCCCAAAAAATGGATATGGTCAATGAAAATGAATATAAATTTGACATGAATGTCCGAGTTGGCCCTGTCTCTGGTGCATTTTCTGGTGAAATGCAATTGGAAAATGTTGTTAAGCCCGATAGCCTGACCTTAAAAGGCGGTGGAAAAGGTGCACCAGGTTTCTTAAATGGTATTGGTAATGTTAAATTCAAAGAACAAGAAGATGGCACCACATTGATGGAATATGAAGGCGAAGTAAATATTGGTGGTGCACTGGCCAGTGTTGGTCAACGTATGATTGATAGCGTTGCCAAAAGCATGATTCGCACTGGTTTTGAAACCCTTGATAAGGCTTTGGCTGCCCGTCTGGCTGCAAAAGCAGCTGGGACTGAGGTAGTTGATTTCAAAGCACCCACAGAAGCACAATTTGCTAAAGAAGTTGCAAAAGATATGGTCAAGATGGAAAATTTGTCTGCTGAAACAAAATTAATCTTCTACATTGTTCCAGTAATCGCAGCAATCATCCTGCTTGCCGTACTCTTAAAAAGCTGTGGCGCATAGTCCCAATCTTCACTCAGGTATTATTTTGTAAGAGATTTGAAGAGGATTGAAAGGAGGTATCATAACACCAGAGAGTAGACCCCATAATTCCCCTACAGTTTCCTTCGGAATGACCCAATTGACAAAACACAGCATCAAGCTAATTGGAGGAGAGAGTTATCCAGCTGTTAATTGGGAAAGATTCCAACCGAATCAACCAATCAAACTTATTTATATTTATCCTAAATTCCTTTAGAGGGAGGAAGACTCGTATGGCAACTCAAACAAAAGTAATGGCTTATCTTCCGAATGATCGCCCACCCCTTGGGCAAATGATACTGCTGGGCTTCCAGCACGTGATTACAATGTTCCCCGCTACCGTCCTGTGCGCGTTATTGATGGGTTTCCCCGTCAGCACCGTGTTAACAGTCACTGGTTTTGGAACAGTCGTAGCTTTAATTGGTTCCAAATTAGCAATGGGAAAATTCATCCCCCTGTATTATGGTTCCAGCTTCAGCTATATCGCTGCTGTAACAGCCATCACCAAAGCAGAATTCGGCGTACCCGCTGATCCGGCTTTGATCTCCATTGTTCAAACTGGTTTTATCGCAACCGGTGTGATCAATATCATTGTTGGTTTGATCATTCGCTACTCTGGCGGTAAAGAAGCATTGGATAAAGTGTTACCCCCCATCGTAACCGGCCCTGTTGCCTGTACCATTGGTATTGGTTTAGGTGCTTCTGCGTTACAGATGGCCAGTGGTGTCGCTGGTGGTATCGTGACTGGTGATATGAAATGGTGGGCAGCTGCTATCATCACCTTATTAGCAGCTTTCCTGTGCTCTGTATATCTGCAGGGTAAAGGCTTCATTTCCATGCTCCCCATACTTTTGGGCGCAATCATTGGTTACATTGCTGCAATCCCCTTAGGGTTGGTCAATTTCCAGGGTGCTTTCACCTCCGCTTTGGTTCGTGCCCCACAAATTACTTTCCCGAACTTTGCCAGTGACCTGACATTCACCGTAATGTTTGGTATTGGTATCATGGCTATTGCAACCATCCCAGAATCAACCGCACACCTTTACCAGATTTCTCTGTATGTTGATCACACTGCAGCAGAAATGGGCAAAGAGAAATATGGCTTGAGCAAATACATAGGCCTCAACCTGATGCTCGATGGTTTGAATGACTTGGTGAATGGTATCTTCGGTTCAACCGCTGGCACCAACTATGGTGAAAACAACTCCCTGATGGTTATCACCCGAAACTACTCTGGTCCAGTTTTGATCACAGCTGGTTTCATTTCCATGCTGCTCGGTTTCATTGGCCCATTGGCTGACCTTGTTGCAACCATTCCAACTGCAGTAAGTGGTGGTCTTTCCATTTACCTGTTTGGTGTCATTGGTATGCAAGGTATTGCTCTTATGATGGCTGAAAAAGTCAATCTGTTCGATCCTGCCCAGTTAGCTATTGGTGCTGTAATCCTTATCGTTGGTATTGGTGGTAACATCGGATTCCCCGGTGGTTTCCTCCCGATCCCAATGTTACAGGGTTTGTTCCCCAATGGTTGGCCGGCGATCGCAACAGGTGCTGTATTGGGTATCCTGATGAACCTGATTCTGGTCTTCTTCAAACCACCAGTTGTACGCGAGCAGACCGTCTAATTTTTACGCAGTACTTTACAAGTGACAGGTTATTTGCATAGTTGAGCAGGTGTGCAAACCTGTCACCCCACGATACTCCCGACGTCGATGCTCAGACGTCGGGAGTATTATGAAAATTTT
>DAOUGX010000317.1:0-2170 GCA_034428855.1 Anaerolineaceae bacterium
TCCACTTCCTCGGGCAAGATTTGATATTCATCACCATCCACAAAAATTGCCAGTGGTTGATTGGCTAACAATGTTTTTGCTGCTGATTCAGGATCGACACCCATTATAGCGGTCCGTAAAGCAGGGAACTTCGCTCCATACTTTTGACCCAACTGTTTCGGGAGTGGTTTCACTTCATAAGCAACTGCTTCCGTGGCAGCATCCAATGCTCTTACCATCTTGACATTTAGTTCATCTTCAAGAATATCAGCATATTTATGAATTACCTCTCGTTCATCCACATTCCCGACGGAGAATGCTGCTTCGGATAATGGTTGCCTGACTTTTCTGTTCGCTTTATTGCGGGCAGCATGTCCAACGGAAGCAAGTTTCATAACAAGTTCCATCTCTTGATTCAATTTTTCATCTATCAACAATGGATCAAAAGTTGGCCACTTGGCTAAATGGACAGACAAATCGGCTACTGAGGAATTATCTGTTACCAAATTTTGATATAGTTCTTCTGCCATAAAAGGCATCGTAGGTGCTAATAATTTACTTAATGTAACCAATGCTTCATACAAGGTTGCATAAGCTGCAAACTTATCGCCATCAGATTCACTTTTCCAAAATCTCCTTCGCGAACGTCGCAAAAACCAGTTGGATAATTGATCGACAAAGACTTCTATTGGTCTGGTAGCACCGAGAACATCATAATTTTCAAGAGCATTGGTTACATCCCGAACCAGCGTATTTAAAGCACTTAATACCCATTTGTCCAACGCACTATATTCTGGTTTAACGGTTGGATCTGGTTTCCAACCATCCAAATTTGCATATGTTACAAAGAATGAATAAGTATTCCAAAGTGTCAGAGTGAAATTACGTAACACCTCAGCAACCAGATCACTGGAAAACCTTCTTTCCTGTCCTGGAGGACTGGCAGTGTACAAATACCAGCGCATTGCATCTGCACCATTTTTATCAATCACCTCCCAGGGACTTACCACGTTCCCCCTGGATTTGGACATCTTATACCCATCACCATCCAGAATCAACCCTAAACAGATAACATTTTTGAAGGCGACTTCATCGTGAAGCAAGGTACTGATGGCATGCAACGAGTAAAACCATCCTCGTGTCTGGTCAACTGCTTCACAAATAAAATCAGCAGGGAATTGTTGCTTAAATTTATCTTCATTTTCAAATGGATAATGCCATTGAGAAACTGGCATTGAGCCCGAATCAAACCAAACATCAATCAATTCAGGAACTCGGAGCATTTTACCTCCACACTTTGGACAGGCAAGTGCGATTCGGTCTACATGAGGGCGGTGTAAATCCAGTTCAGTCATGTCCTGTCCGGATAATTGAGACAATTCAGCGACTGAGCCAACACACACCTGATGTTCACAACTTTTACATTGCCAGACTGGTAATGGAGTTCCCCAGAAACGTTCCCGACCTAATGCCCAATCCACATTATTTTCCAACCAATTTCCGAACCGGCCGTTTTTAATGTGTCCAGGATACCAGTTGATCTTTTCGTTCAATTCTACTAAGCGTTGTTTAAACGCACTCGTGCGAATGTACCAGGTAGGTCGGGCGTAATACAATAATGGCGTGGAACAACGCCAGCAAAATGGGTAGGTATGGACAATTGTTCCGGATCGAAAGAGCAAACCTCTTTCTTTTAAATTTTGTGTTATATGCGGATCAGCATCTTTTACAAATACACCAGCCCAGGGAGTTACCTCTTTAATGAATGTACCATCGGATGCCACAGTTTGTAGAACAGGTAAATCGTGTTCCAGGGAAATATTCATATCGTCAGCACCGAATGCAGGAGCAATATGAACCAATCCTGAACCATCTTCGGTTGTGACAAAATCACCTAAAACTACCCGGTGTGCAGGTTTATCCAAAGGTAAGAATTTAAACAAAGGTTCGTATCGTTTTCCTTCTAAATGACTTCCCTTGAAACGTTCAACAACAGTATAAGGAGAGTCTCCAAATACTTTTTCAAGCAGAGCTTCCGCCAGGATTAATTTCTCTTTGTGAACATCATGGAAAATTCTCTCGATTTTCACATAATCTACATCACTACCCGCTGCAATCGCCACATTTGCTGGTAAAGTCCATGGTGTGGTCGTCCAAACCAGGAATGATGTATCAGGTTCATCCAGTAGTC
>DAOUGX010000318.1:0-5562 GCA_034428855.1 Anaerolineaceae bacterium
GTGATGGATAACTTCATGCACTGGATGGGATTGCATGGGAAATCTTTTTTGCCATTATTCCTTGGATTTGGCTGCAATGTTCCTGCTGTTATGGGTACACGAGTGATCGAATCCTGGCCGGCCAGAATACTGACGATCATTCTGGCGCCTTTTGTTCCCTGTTCTGCACGCATGGCAGTAATCGCCTTCCTTGCACCAGCGTTTTTTGGGCCAAAAGCATTTCTGATCTCCTGGGGATTGATTTTATCCTCCATCATCATATTGATGATTGTGGGTATTATCTTAAATAGAATCTTCTTTAAAGGTGAACGATCAGCATTTATTATGGAACTCCCGCTTTATCATATTCCGAATTGGCGCTCAGCATTTATGTTGATCTGGCAACGCTCGTTATCATTCTTAAAGCATGCCGGTACGATCATTTTAACCATGTCAATCTTCGTGTGGGCATTATCTGAATTTCCTGGTGGAAACCTGGAAAATAGCTTTATTGCCCAAATTGGAAATATATTTGCGCCGATCGGTAAATGGATGGGATTGGACTGGAAACTCACCGTTGCATTAATGTCCAGTTTTATGGCTAAAGAAAATGCAATCGCTACCCTGGGCGTTTTATTTGGCCGCACCGAAGGGTTAGGTTTGCTGGATACAATTTCAATGACCTATTCTCCAGCAGTCGGTTTAGCATTCATGGTAGTGTCAATCTTGTTTATCCCTTGCGCAGCCACGGTGGCTGTTATTAAACAGGAAACGGGTTCCTGGAAATGGACATTTTTGAACATCGCAACGATGTTAATCATCTCAATTGCTACTGCCAGCGCAGTCTATGCAATCGCCACTTCATTAGGTCTGTAACTATGCTTGAAAAATTACTTCAACTTATTCAACAGGGCGGCTCTTTAACCCCGGTCGTTCTTGCCAGACAATTAAATACATCCCCAAAACTGGTGGAGATGATGCTGGAAGAGCTCGTTCGGCGAGGCATGTTGAAAACGTCCGAATTTTCCAAATCCTGTGATGACGGATCCTGTGGGTCATGCTATCTGGCAAACTCATGTCATGCCGAATCACAAAAAATCTGGACGACATCGGGTGCTTCCTCACCAACAAAGTAAAAACCAGGTTACTGCTAAATAAAATTAAGATCGTTGAACCGAATAATAAACCTGATAACCGGGAATTACTTTCACCTGTTGGATCGTTTGCCTTTTATGGCAAAGGGAGCATAAAAAAGCAGAATAAATACGGCAGCTAAAATTTCTAGAATTAAGATATAGTAAGGCCACGACGGTAAGACATCCAGCAAACTGGCAGTTTCTGGTTTGTGTGCAACAAACAAATAATTACTTCCGATGAGTAAATTAAGTATAAAAACGAAAATCAGGTATATATTTCCATAGATTGCTACTCGTTTCACTGAATTCCAGGTCGGGCGGAAACCTTCTACGAAGGTCATGAATAAAGCGGAAATAATTATCAATCCATGTGAGACAAATACCTGAAAATAGCGGAAATGTGGAAAAGCATATTGTCCTAAATCCGGTGTGAGGACTGCCTGTAAGGCACCGGCAATGCCAATTAAATAAGCAAATTCGTAAATGGTTCTGTTTTTAGTAACCAGCATGTATGCACATAACCAAACCAATACACTGCAAAGATGCAGTGGTAACATGGTCTGAATGGTCCATTCGCCAATACTGAGATTCCAGATATGCCAAAGACTTTCATTAATCACCAACAGCGTTGCCATGGTCCAGCGAATGATTGACCGTTGCTTCTCAGATGCTTTACGACCAAAAATTATCAGCACAGTGCCGACCAGGATGATACTGAAAATTGCGATCAAGTGTTGGGTGGAAAATAAAATAAATGGACCGTTGGGAAAATCTTTAGCAAAAAAAGTTTCCATATTCACCTCTTTTTGGAATGCAGTAATTGTAGAGATTAATTTAAATTCGTCAATTGCCTGGGCTGATTAATTATTCTGAAGTCTGGAGGGGTTAATCACAACCATTTTTTTCATCATATTATTGCTAATTGCCCCAAAATAACATCTCGTCTGATAGAATCGATTCGACATTACAATATGGAGAAATCAACATGACTTATGCTGAGACTTTAGCCCAAACCCTTGCCATTCAGACTCTAAAAGTACAAGCAGTTATCGAAATGCTGGATGAAGGCAATACCATCCCGTTCATTGCTCGTTATCGCAAGGAAAGAACCGGAAGCCTTGATGAAGAACAATTACGAAGGATAGAATCCGGTCTGGAACGCTTGCGTGCGATGGACGAACGTCGGGCAACCATCCTGAAAACCATAGATGAGCAGGGAAAACTTACAGAAGAATTGACTGCAAAAATCAATTCGGCTCAAACGCTTACAGAATTGGAAGATATTTATCTTCCCTATAAACCCAAACGCAGAACCCGCGCAATGATCGCGCGCGAAAGGGGACTGGAAGGTCTGGCAGAGTGGATTTTGAAACAACCCTTGACGAAAACCAGCCTTGATGAAATTGCTAAACCATTTCTAAATGATGCGGTACCTACGATTGAGGATGCCTGGCAGGGTGCCCGAGATATTGTTGCTGAGTTGATCAGTGAACATTCTGATGTCCGCTCAAAAACACGTGAGAAAGCGATGAAATGGGGGATTCTGCAATGTCATAAAATTGAAGATGCTATTGACGAGAAACGGGTGTATGAAACCTACTATAACTTTGAGTACCGGGTAGACCGAATTCGTCCCCATCAAACCTTAGCAATCAATCGGGGAGAGAAAGAAAAATTATTGCGTGTAGGTATTAATCTGGAACAACGAGATTGGGAAAATATCGTATTCGAATTTTTTCGTCCAAATCCTAAATCTCCATTACATCAGCAGATACGGGAAGCCATTCTGGATGCAGCTGATCGATTGCTTCTGCCAGCGATCGAGAGGGATGTACGCAGGGCACTGACAGAGGTTGCTGAATCCCACGCTATCACAGTTTTTTCAACCAATTTAAAGGGCTTGCTCAGTATTCCACCATTGGCAAATTATGTTGTTCTGGCTATTGATCCTGGTTATCGAACCGGTTGCAAGGTAGCTGTGGTGGATCCAACCGGAAAAGTGCTTGATACAGTCACAATTTATCCTCATCCACCTCAAAACCAGAAATCAGATTCCTTACGAACCCTTAAACAATTGATTGAGAAACACCAAGTAAATTTAATTTCTATTGGGAATGGTACTGCATCGCGAGAGAGTGAACAATTAGTAGCTGAGCTAACCCGCGATATGCACAGCACACGCTATTTAATGACCAATGAAGCAGGTGCATCCGTGTACAGTGCCAGTCCATTAGCACGTTCAGAGTTGCCCGGACTGGATGTTTCCATGCGTGGTGCTGTGTCCATTGCGCGACGTGTACAGGATCCGATGGCTGAGCTGGTTAAGATTGATCCCAAATCCATTGGGGTGGGGATGTATCAACATGATGTGGATCAAAACGAATTGTCCAAAACTTTATCCGGTGTTGTGGAGGATGTGGTCAACCGGGTTGGTGTTGATATCAATACAGCATCTCCTGCTTTACTCTCCTACATTTCAGGAATTGGCCCAAAATTGTCGGAGAAAATTGTTGCCCATCGGGATGAGCATGGCTCATTTATAAGCAGAGCTGAAATACGCAAAGTACCTGGAATGGGACCCAAAGCCTTTGAACAATCAGTAGGTTTCTTAAGAATACGGAATGGAAAAGAACCTCTGGACTCATCAGCTATTCATCCGGAAAGTTATCCGATCGCACAGGCTATTATGAAAAAAGCGAAGATTGATCTTAAGACGTCTATTGATGAAAGAAAACACGCTCTGGAATTATTGAAAAGAATGCAACCGATCACTGAGTTGGCATCTGAATTTAATACCGGAGAACCAACTTTGGTGGATATCTTTGACCAGTTGGTAAGGCCTGGAAGAGATCCTCGAGAAGATCTGCCATTACCGATCCTGAGAAGTGATGTGTTATCCATGCAGGATTTACAGGTAGGTATGCACTTAAAAGGAACGGTTCGCAATGTAGTTGATTTTGGTGCATTCATCGATATTGGTGTAAAACAGGATGGTCTTCTACACCGATCTCAGATTCCACAGGGTGAAATTCTGGACGTGGGTCAGGTGATCTCGGTAACGATTCAATCAGTGGAAATTGAGCGTGGCCGTATTTCACTGGGTTGGGGTGGTTCCTGATTTCTTTCCTTTTTATAGAATTGAATACCCAGCATGGCAATCATAGAGCAACTCAAATTGGTCAGAACGACCCAGATGAGTGTCTGATTGTTAGGTCGATCAATAAATTGGCCTACAATCCAGGGTGAAATCATAACTGAAATACTGGAAGCGACATAAATCAGACTGGTATTACGGGCAGTGACGGCATTAATTTCCTCTGCTAAATTCATACCTGTCGGAAAACCAGTCGCTGCAAAAAAACCAAATGCTGTTGTTCCAACCCAAAGCATCCAGACGGAATGTGAGAAAATGAGCATGCAAACCAGAGTGATGAAACCACCAATCAGGTTCATCCAGATGATCTGGCGACTGGTCAACCGCCGTGATAAACCAATACCCAGAAAACGGCCTATCATGAAAGTGATCCAAAATGCTGATGTTAAATAAGCGGCTGTCTCAGCACCGACAATTCCTGTTTTAAGTCCGTGTGTATAAATCCAGTTGGTAAAAGTAATTTCTGCACCAGAAAAAAATAGAAAATACAATACGAGAAGAAGGATTAATCCACCAGGGGTTTTTTGACGCTCAGGTTCATCAGTAGAAATTTGGGAGGACTCCGGATTAATCGGTGATTTTAATCGGTATAAAAAGGGGATAGGCATCAGCATAATCAGTGCGATGATCCAGAATGCCCAATTGATTGAATTCGTACCTCTTAATGACTGAGCAATGATCAATGGAGCAGTGAACGAACCTAAACCAAATGAAAAATGTAATCCATTCATAAAAGGTGCTACTTTTCTACCATGTAACCACACCATCAGCGTATTTTCACCCACATCAATTGTTGATTGTGTGATACCGATCAGAAAAATGATGCCAACCAGTAACGACAAGGTTTGGATGAAAGGTAAAGTGGCGACTCCCATCGACATTAAGATCAGTACAACCATCAGTACTTTATTCCCAGGAATTTTCTGAAACGCAAATCCGGAAATAAATGATCCGGTTATGTAACCCAGAGAACTGAATACAAAGACCGTGCTGATCTGGTTTAATGCACTGGCTGTGTTCGCTGCAAATGATGGTACGGAAGGACCAAGCGCTCCACTGATCAACCCTAACGCAATGAAAGTCAAATAATAAATGAATGTGAGTAACTTTTTCTGGTCTGTCACAAAATTCATCCTGAAGAAAATATGTTCATCTTACCATCATGAAACAATTTTGAAGAAATAAAAGATACCAAAAGTGATCTACAATCACAGGTTGACCAATTCTAATGCATCACTCAAGGCATATAGAGGAATATTCAGCAGCCAGCCTTCATCCCGATAATCAGCCATT
>DAOUGX010000319.1:0-1894 GCA_034428855.1 Anaerolineaceae bacterium
GTGGTTTTCCCTTTAATTGTTCCATCTGTCACCTGGGGAGTATGCTCTGCTGTTGGTTCTAAGGTTCCAACTTCAGCAGTTATTTCTTCAGGTTGAGGTGTGGATTGTAATTTTTCCAATACCGGATTAGGAATCGTATGAGCTTCAAGATATGATAAGTTTTCAAACCTTAAATTTCTGGTCTTAAGGATATCTGCAGCAGATTGTGGTACATACATATCGGTGGTCAGATCAATCGGTAAATCGAGGTAGAAAGCCACAAACAGCCGAACTGATGCAGTACCAACTTCCTGGGGACTCAGAGAGTACATTTCTTCCAGGCTTTTGACCGGAAATGCTGCTGGATCATCAGTCTCCACACCGAAAGCCTGCACCAGAATATCCGCTGAAATATCAAAATTATTCTCCACATCCCCAAATGTGTATGATCCACGGATATCAGCCGGGTTGGCTTTCCCAGCGAGTTCACCCTCTGTGAAGACTGCAGCTTCTTTGGTTGATTCAGTTTCCCACCAACCCTGCACTTTGGAGAAGAAGATACCTCCAAACATAATCACAACGACAATAATGGCTAAAGGTTTAGAAGTAAGTTTCATCTTGCACCTGCTGTTTTAAATTCTACGGTAGCTTTGACTGGACAAATAGCTTCGGATGTACATTCCAGACAGGAAATGCACTGGTGATCACGTACAACACTTAATTGATCCACATCAATATTCATCGGACACATAATTGAACAAGCGCCATCTGCTTTACAGGTCGTCTGATTTCTACGAATACTGAAAATTCTGAATAAATTCGAAATGCCCAGTACTGCACCATAGGGACAGGCATATTTACACCAGGGTCTTTCTACAAACAAGGATAATACCAAGGTAAGGATTAAAATCCCCAAACCGATTAATGAAACCTCACTCGACCAGAAATTGAATAATGCAAAGTATGGGTCATATTCTGAGAAGATTAATTTGCCAGACACGGCTGTCATATAGAGCACCCAGGCCAGGACAATGTAACGTGAATAACGCAATATTTTATCCAGTTTCAGGGGAACAAAATGATTAAAGCGCTTGCGAAAAATTTTTCGCCCAAATTTGCTGACAAATTCCTGAATGGTGCCCATGGGACAGACCCAACCACAGAAGACAGGACCAAATAAAATGGCTAAAATAAAACCGAGTACCATCAACACAAATGAGGATTCATGAATTTTCTGCACAAAAGTTCCGACTGTGGCAAATTGATAAATGGAGACGACACCTCCAAACGGGCACACGGCATGTAAACTGGCCGATGCCAGAAATGGGATTCCCCCTCCACTTTCAGCCAGGGAGTGGTTCACTGCGATCAAGGCAATCAATACAAAAAATCCCCATTGGACTACTTTGCGAATCCAGATTGACCTGGGACGAAACAAGCGAATTTTCTTACCGAAGATTTTAATCATATTTCCTCACAATCAAGAAATTGAGTGTTGTTGTTGCGACCTAAAGATAGTTCACAACCTTGGAAAGAAATGAATGTGTCACCTGTATGACCAAACCATTCGTTATTCCTCTCCTCGATTTTCAGTTTATCGTGAACTTATTTAGAAATTATTAAGATTTCATTTAGAGATTGTGAGCTTTATTGTGAAATTGTAATTGTTTATTTGACAGGATAAAATAGATTCTTAATAATGAGGGATCATCGGCACAACCGGATTAATTTCAGGTCCGAAGAACTTGAAGATCACAAGATCTTCTTCCCCTGTATTTTGAACAAGCATGGGAGATTTCGCCCGGTTATGTGTGATCAATAATTCATCCATCTCAAAATTTCCTGCAGTAACAGAAAACCCTCCAAAATCCCCGGATCCTTGCCAGACGAACAGATTATAGAGACCAGCATCCTG
>DAOUGX010000320.1:0-2737 GCA_034428855.1 Anaerolineaceae bacterium
TATTCTGGCCGGCCAGGATTCGATCACTCGTGTACCCATAACAGCAGGAACATTGCAGCCAAATCCAAGGAATAATGGCAAAAAAGATTTCCCATGCAATCCCATCCAGTGCATGAAGTTATCCATCACATAAGCGGCACGTGCCATATAGCCAATATCTTCCAGAAAACCAAATGCTGCAAAAAAAATGATAATGATAGGCAGGAAAGTCACCACAGCACCAACGCCACCAATGACACCATCTACAAACAGGCTGATAACCCAGGCAGGTGCATCTAATAACCAACCTTCAGCCAGGATTCCTAACGGTACAAGAATCTTACTATCCATCCATTCCTGGATCGGTACCCCGATCGTAAAAGTCAACCAGAAAGTTGCCCCCAGAATAAGTGCCAATAATAAAAGACCACCTAAGGGATGAGTGGCAATACGGTCGATCCGGTCGGTTAACCCAACCTGTCCTAATTTTGGGCGGTGAACAGCTGCCCGAATCATTCTTTCAATCCACTCATATCGACCAGAGGCAATTGCCAATCCGGCATCTTCATGCTTTTTCAGGATTTCTTCGATGGTTTCCCATCTTTCCAAGGGGAGTATTGATTTTATTATTTCATAGATCTCAACATCGCCTTCCAGCAATTTCATCGAAGCCCAGTTTTTAGGGTAATAATCCGGGACAAAGCCTTCGATGAGCTGGTCGATAGTCTCTTTCACATATTGATGATCAGGGCTGATTTGTGGTAACTTTGGATTAAACTCCAGCTTCCCTTCCATAAATTTATCAAAATAATCTAACAATTCCCGTACACCACTGGCACGGCTGGCGATCATCGGAATGACAGGCACACCAATAGCAGCTTCCAGTATTTTTGGGTCTACTTTAATTCCTTCCTGTTCAGCCACATCAATCATATTCAGGACGATTACCAGAGGCGTTTCCAAAACGATTAATTCTGAAATAAGATACAAACTGCGTTCCAGATTGGCAGCGCTGACAACTCCCACCACCAGGTCGGGTTTTTCTTGCAGAATGTAATTCCGGGATATTATTTCTTCAGGAGAATTAGCTGACAAGCTGTAAGTCCCAGGGAGATCTATCAAATGGATATTGTGTTGTTTATGCTGATAATTCCCTTCTTTTTTTTCCACCGTTTTTCCAGGCCAATTACCTACATGCTGGTTCAACCCGGTCAATAAATTGAAAATGGTCGATTTTCCCATATTGGGTTGCCCAGCTAAAGCAATGGACAGGGCATCATTTTTTGGTAAAGCAGAATCGCCCTTATACTGATAATCTCTAAATAAATTCATGAATTCTCTCTACTCACAAAAATGGTCTTTGCTTCTCCCCTACCGAGAGCAATTCTGGTATCACGCACCTTTACCACAATGGGTCCATGTCCGTAATTGTGTGACATATAAATTTCCACACCAGGTGTAAACCCCAATGTCGATAAGCGTGCGTTTAACCGTTTACCCGCTTCCAAGGCGATAATTATTCCACTTTCACCGGATCGAAGATCAGCCAGTGTTACTTGATGGGGATAAGGTTGTGAATGCATTACTGTACCTTTTACAAAAAAACCACTTCAGGTGGTGATAATAAGTAATTTCTATCACAATGAGGTCATTGTGAAATGTAGAATTTATTTTATCAAACTTTCTTCCGTAAATTAATAAAAACTGTTATAAATCAAAAGGATTATAACATTTATTGATAAATTACATTATAAATATCATATTTATAAACCGAATAAAAATACAAAGAGGTTGATCCAAATAATGGGTCAACCTCTTCTATTAAATCAAAATTACCATTAAGCGAGCGGAGCACCTGATTCCATATTTTTACTGCGCTCGATTGACTGCAAAGCCAGGTAACGTTCTCCAAATTTCTTTAGCTGATCTAACTGCGTATCATATTGATCGTAATGCCCCTCTTCGTCTAAAACCAATTGTTCAAAAATTTTCTTGGTAGCAGAATCAGCGTTTGCCGCACATTCATTTGCCCAAATATTGTAATCACTGGCACTGCCTTCTTCCATGGAAGCAGCTTTTTTTAACATATCCGCCACATCATGGATTTTTTCAACAGCGTGAGAATTGACCATTTCCACTTCCCCTTTTAAAAACAGAATTCTCTCCGCTAAAATTTCTACATGCCCCATTTCCTGGATTGCAATGCGCCTGAACATGGAAGACAATAAATCATAACCCTGGTCATCCAGGTGAAAATGAAAATACATATACTGATGAACCGCTGATAATTCGTCAGCCACAGCTTTATTTAACAACTCAATACTTTTCTCGTGCATATAACAACCTCCCAGGTAATCGTGTTAATTTATTATAGTCTGAAAGTCAAAGATACTGATTAACCCACGCTTACAATCGTCCTGAATTCAATCAGATGGATGTCATGAATTGGCGCGAAATTAAATAATAACCCAAAAGGCCAGTATGAAATTCCTCCAACACACCAGGTAGTTAATCAAAATTATATATATAATTAAGAAAATTTAAAATGGAGGTTTGAAGTAGGAATGATTGACAGCCTGCAATAATTAATAAAGGAAAGGTTTCACCTTTGTTCATATTTACTTATGCAATTCAGGCAGGTCATTATGCTTCAAGTTTCTCAATTATTTAAATCATTTGGGTTAGACCCCATTTTAGTAGATATCAATTTCACATTACAATCCGGTGAACGTTTTGGGCTCGTTGGAATTAATGGAAC
>DAOUGX010000321.1:0-4598 GCA_034428855.1 Anaerolineaceae bacterium
ACGAGCAAAAGCTTTAGAGAATCGTGTTGAAACTGTTTATCGTGAGGCTTTGGCTGATATGTTGCAGGAAACCGAAGATGTAAAAATGTTGGTGAAGATGATGAAATATCGGGAAGTTTATCGTCACCTTAGTAACGCTGCCGATCGCGGTGATGAAGCGGCCAATGTTCTTGCGGATATTATTGTAAAAACAACATAATAGAAATGTTAATTTGTTTTATCTCATATTTGAGAAACTATTTGGTTAATTAACTAATCCAAAAATCCACATTATTTGAAAATAAAAAATTATGTCTGTAACATTAATCATCTTAATCGCTTTTGCTATAATATTTGATTTTTTGAATGGAGTCCGTGATTCCAGCAATATTGTAGCTACAATGATTTCATCAAGAGCTATACAACCCAGAGCAGCTCTTATTATGACAGCAGTGGCTGAGTTCGCTGGGCCTTTCATTTTTGGAGTTGCCTTAGCAAATACAATTGGAAATGAAATTGTTGACGCTCGTTTCCTTAATCTGAATATTATCGTTGCCGCTTTAGCCAGTGGCATTGCCTGGAATATTATCACCTGGCTTTTAGGCATTCCTAGCAGCTCTTCGCATGCCTTGATTGGGGGAATCATTGGTTCCGTAGCAGTTGGAGCAGGCTTTTATGCCATTCAAATGGCAGGTATAGTCAAAGTTTTGTTGAGTCTTTTCATATCACCTATCATTGGATTGTTAGCTGGAATGCTGATAGCAAATTTAATCTTTTTATTGTCATGGAAAGCAACTCCAAGAATTAATGGTGTGTTCAAACGATTACAAATTATTACCTCCCTTGGATTAGCCTTGAGTCACGGAGCAAACGATGCGCAAAAAACAATGGGTATCATTGCGCTTGGATTATTGATAGGGGGTCAAATTTCTACTTTTGAAATCCCTATGTGGGTGATTATTGTTTGTGCGGCAGCAATAGCTCTTGGTACATCATTTGGTGGGTGGCAATTAATTAAAACCTTAGGTTCCAAATTTTACAAAATTCGTCCGGTCCATGGTTTTGCTTCGCAAGCAACATCTGCAGCTGTGATTTTAATTGCCTCATTAATAGGAGTTCCTGTAAGTACGACTCAAGTAGTCAGCTCTGCAATTATGGGAGTTGGAGCAGCTGAACGGCTCAGTAAGGTAAAGTGGGGTGTAGCAGGTGAAATTCTGATTGCTTGGATTTTAACAATTCCAGCAACTGCAATTTTAGCTGCTGGAATTTTCTGGTTACTCAATAGTGAAATATTAACTTTTATTAAGTAATTTTAGAGGAATCATTATGTCAGATATGAAAAAAGTGTATGATGTTGTTTATGTAGGTAACTATACCAAAGATACTATTATCACTCCGGATGGAATCCGTGTAGTGGACGGTGGTGGAATGAACTATGCTGCAAATGTTGGAGCCCGATTGGGTATTCATGCTGCTGTGATCACGCGGTTAGCAAAGTCGGATCAATATGTGGTCGAGGCTATTCAATCTGCCGGTATCGATTGTTATCCGATTTATTCGGATTCTTCCACCATTATGACTTTAGAATACAAAACCAGGAATGTGGATGAACGTAACCTTTACGTAAAGGCGACTGCTGGTACGATACTGCCAGAGTATCTGGATGAGTTTCAGGCAAGAGCGATTGCCGTCAGCCCCAGTTTGCGTGGAGAAGTTGAACCGGATTTTTTCTCTTATTTGAAAAAGAAGACAGACGCATTGCTGGCAGTCGATGTTCAGGGGTTCGTACGGGTTTTACGTGACGAAACTTTAGTTTATGAATCATGGCCAGATATGGCAAAAGTTCTGCAAAATCTCGATATATTAAAATCAGATGCGGTAGAAGCAGAATATTTGACCGGGGAAAAGGATATTGAAAGGGCAGCAGCAATTTATGTGGCGATGGGTGTAAAAGAGATCGTTTTGACTCACGCAGATGGTGTTTTGATTTACGCTGAAGGAAATTATCATCACTTCAAATTTCATGCCTCATCAATGGCTGGAAGAAGTGGCAGGGGAGATACCTGCATGGGTTCTTATGTAGCAAAACGGATCAGCTCGTCACCCAGGGAAGCTGGAAAATGGGCAGCAGCAGCCACCAGTCTTAAGGTGGAAAGAGTGGGAGTGTTTAGTAGACCGATCAGTGAAGTGGAAGCCTTTATCCATAAATATTATCAGGATTGATACCATTGTCCGACTTTACCAACGAACAGATTCTTGCTGACATTAGAACAGAATACCCAGAAATTTGGAAAAGAATTACAACTGACTGGCGAGAGAAAAACCAGAGTGATGCTTTTTGGCTAACCTATGCAGCGAATTATTTATTTAATACTGCTGGAATACGATGGGCTCTGGATCCATATTCATTGTTTAGCCGAATTGGCGGGGGAAAACAACCCGATTTTGTGAAAGATCTCAGAGGAATTCAGCTGGTGATATTGACCCATGAGCACTCAGATCATCTCGATTTGGAATTAATTTCTTCTTTGCGAGATGAGCCAATTCAATGGGTTATTCCTGATTTTATGATTGATAAAGTATTGAGGTCTGTTCCACTAAAGAAAGAAAAAATATTTAAACCAGAAATAAGTAAAACATTGCGTATAGGTAATTTATCAATAACTCCATTTCCTGGTTACCACATTCATGAAGCAGGTGGAGTTCCATCACTTGGATATATGATTGAGTTCAGTCAAAAACGCTGGTTATTTCCCGGTGATGTCAGAAATTATGATTTTTCAAAACTACCAGATTTTGGTAATGTAGATGGCGTGGTTGCTCATCTGTGGTTGGGAAAAGGCGAGGCATTGGAAACCAGACCATCCAAATTAGAAGCTTTTCGCGATTTCTTTTCTCAATTTAAAACAAGACAACTTGTCATTACTCATTTGCGGGAATACGGACGTTCCTTGGATGAATTATGGGATCTCCATCATTTTCATTTGGTTAAATCTTATCTGCATGACCGAACTCCGGAATTAAAAATCAGTGCCGGACTCATGGGTGAGCGCTTCGATCTTTAGGCTCGCTTCTTGTTATAATCAGAATTGTTCTACTAATCTGAAAATAATCTAATACCATGGCGTCATTATAATTTTGCCGATCATTCGAGGTGCGTATGAAAATCGGTGTTGTAATTCAATTAGTTGAGTTGTCTGATTTAGGAAGAGCACTTAGCTGGTTTGAAATTAAAAATACAGTACAAATGGTTGAGGAGTTGGGATTTGACTCGATCTGGTTCTACGATCATCTGTTGTATCGCGATAAGAAAGGAAACACCACAGGCATTTGGGAGGGATGGAGCATACTCAGCGCTACGGCTGCAATCACCCATAAAGTTGAATTAGGGTCATTGGTAGCCTGTAATTCATTTCGAAATCCAGCTTTATTAGCAAAGATGGCACATACAGTAGATGAAATCAGTGGAGGTAGATTAATCCTTGGTCTGGGAGCAGGTTGGAATCAACCGGAATATGAAGCTTTTGGCATTCCATTTGACCATCGGGTCAGTCGATTTGAAGAAGCAATACAAATCATCCAACCATTATTAAAAACAGGAAAAGTCGATTTTACTGGAAAATTTTATCAAGCCAAAGAATGCGAGATTAAACCTCTTTCTCCAAGAGCTGAAGGAATTCCTTTAATGGTCAGTGCTTTTGGACCAAGAATGATGAAAATCGCTGCCCAATATGCTGATATGTGGAATGTGTGTTATATGACCATTCCCAGATCAACAGAAAAACTCACACGATCGTTTACTCGTGCTTGTAAAATGATTGGTCGTGAACCGAAGAGTATAAATCTGACTTATACGGTTCATCTTGCATTTCCTGATCTGCTTGGATGGAAAAAGGATAAAAAAAGAGGTACATTGAGTGGCTCGATTGAGGAAATAGCTCAAACTTTAAAAGCGTATGAACAATTGGGAAGTGAACATTTAATGTTTCATTTATCCCCATCTTCTCCAGAAACGTATCGCCAATTGGCAATAGCTCTGAATTTATATAAATGTATGTAGAGATTAATAAATAATTTCCGATTCTATATTTTTCAAGTATCATAAAATAACAATTCATACAAAGTAAAGAATTAATTGTTATAGGGTTAATCGTTCAATATTATTAGTATTGAATGGATGAGGTTTTACCTCTTTCGCACCAGATCGAAGGAGAATATATGTGAAAGCATTTTTTATCATGTTAATGATGGATTGGAGATAAAAATTATGTACAGCGATCGTTTTTTTTCAGCAGACCCGACACTCAGGAAAATAGCGAGAGACCTCTACCTTTCTGTAAATAACCAACCCATTTTTGCCCCTCATGGACATGTTGATCCCGCGCTTTTTTCCGATCCCAATGCGTCATTTGGTAATCCGGTAGAATTGTTCATTAAACCTGATCATTACATAATTCGAATGCTTTACTCAAATGGAATCTCTCTTGAAAAACTGGGAATAGCCCCAACAGATAAAACAATACAATATGACCCACGTGAGGTTTGGCGTCTTTTCTGTGAAAAATTCTACCTCTTTAGGGGGACTCCATCAGGTATCTGGCTTAGTACATCTTTAATGG
>DAOUGX010000322.1:0-14511 GCA_034428855.1 Anaerolineaceae bacterium
GCTGATTGAATCATTAAAAACTCACCAATATTATCCATGGTCACCAAACCTATCAGTCGTTCATTTTCAAAAATTGGCACAGTATGACAACCACAACTCTGTAATCTTTCAGATACTCTTTCCAGCATCTCATTGGCGTTAGCGGTAATAAAAGATTGATCCATAACACTGGCGATATTTGCGGTTGGACCATCTTTTGCCAGACCGTTTACTAAGGATGACCGCGTCAAAATGCCTACCATTTCATCCCCACGCATTACAGGGAAATCCTGTTGATAGCCAGTGAGAATTGCATCCACAGCATCTGATAAGCGTTGGTTATGCTCAAGAGTTTGAAATTGTGTCAACATCGCTCTTCGGATAGGTATACCGGAGATCGCTTCTTTGACCTGAACAGAATTTGATTCCTGACTTGCCCCGATCCAGACAAAAAGGGCGATAAAGATCAAGAAGGGATTTGTCAGCAATCCAATTAATCCAAATACGAGCGCAAATCCCTGACCAATGGTTGCTGCAGTTTGGGTAGCCTGTGTGTACTCCATTCGCATAGCTAAAAATGCTCGTAGCACTCTTCCTCCGTCCATCGGAAATGCTGGTATCAAGTTGAACAAAAGTAATGTTAGATTCACTACAGCCAGTCTTTGTAATAGAGAACCCTCTGTGATGGTGGTACTCGTTATATCTCCCAGACCATTTGTGAGTATTAGCCAACCAAATAATAATATTGCCAATACAAAATTCACCAGTGGACCAGCCAATGCAACCCACAATTCTTGTTTTGGTTCTTTTGGCATCCTTTCCAATCGAGCCAGTCCTCCTATTGGCAATAATGTGATATCTCTGGTCGCAATTCCAAATTTTCTTGCTGCTAAAGCATGCCCAAACTCATGCATGAGAACAAATAGGAATAACAAAAGAATGTATATTATTCCGTTTACAGCAGCGCTCATAGATCTTTGCGTGACCCAATAAGAGAATCCTATCCATGCAATTAGAATGAAAAATGTGCTATGGATAAACACATCTATCCCTGCAATCTTCGCTATTTTCCATGACCATTTCATATTTTCCTCCAAGAAAAAACCAATATTCTTAACCAATAATCATTAAGGTTCTTTACCCATAATCATACATTTTGTACATAAAAAAAGGATTAATTCGCAGAATGTTTAACAATTTCTTATAAAACGTTTATACAAAGTTGATTGACATTTACATACTGGGGATAATATAATAATTAATATGATAAATATCTAATTAATTCTCTTTAAGAGAATTAAAATGAAAGAGGTGAAATAATGTCAGAAAAATTTGTATTACCAGAATTAGGATTTGCTTATAATGCTCTTGAATCAGCGATAGATGCTCAAACAATGGAAATTCACCATTCAAAACATCATGCTGCTTATGTGAACAACCTGAATGCTGCTTTGGAAAAAGCACCAGGTTTCTTTTCTCATCCAGTTGAAGATATTCTCCGAAATATCAGTGAAATTCCCCAGGAAATTCGCCAAGCAGTAATAAATAATGGTGGAGGACACGCCAACCATTCATTATTCTGGAAGGTTCTGACCCCTGGTGGTAGTAACTTGCCCGTTGGTGATGTTGCTCGAGAACTAAATGATGTCTTTGGTAATTATGAAACATTTATGGATACATTCTCAAAAGCAGCTACCACACGCTTTGGGTCGGGGTGGGCATGGTTGGTTCTAAATGGTCAGAAAAAATTAGAAGTCTACTCATCAGCTAATCAGGATAGCCCATTCATGCAAGGCCACATCCCTGTTTTGGCTTTAGACGTTTGGGAACATGCTTATTATTTACGATACCAGAATCGTCGACCAGATTATATTAAAGCATTTTGGTCTGTAGTGAACTGGGATAAGGTGAATCAGTTCTATCAAGAAAATAAGTAAACGTTATTAAGAAATAATGAAGAGTTCAAATGGGAAAAATCCATTTGAACTCTTTTAATTTAATTTAAAGAATTTTAAATTGATACCTTGATCAGAACTTAATAATAATGTGCCGTCCGGAGAAAATAAAATTTGAGATATCGCTTCATTTTCAGATATAAATTGGTTTGTTATTAATCCTGAGTTCAAATCGTAAAAGGAAATTGAATTTCCTAATGATATAGCTAAAATTCGACCATCTGGAGAAAAATTCATACCATAAACTGCTTTTTCGGTTGTGAATTTATGGATTAACTGACCAGTCTGAATTTCGTAAATAAATGTTGTTGGCAGAAATTCATTACCAACGGCTTCAGCAGCAGAGGTTGCCAGTAAAGAACCTTCCTTGTTAATATCAAAACCTAAGATAAAATCCTGGTGAAAAATCGCCGGGAATATTTTGTTGGTAGCGATTTCGCTGACCTGTACTGTCGCTCTTGAAATCCAGGCTGCAAAATCATTGTTCAAACCAAAGCGCACACTGTATACTGGAGCAGCAGTCTCAAATCCTGTTAATGTTGTCACTAATTCACCACTATCAACATTGTAAATTGGAGCTTTCCACTCATCCATGCTGGTAAGCATAATTAAAGATCCATCGGGGGAGAATTCTCCACACATGAAAAAAGTATTGGTCGGGATGATTTTCTCCGAAGAAGATTTCCAATTCTTAATGATTAAATCTTGATTATTTACAGAATAGGCATATGTTTTTCCATCTAAGGATGCATCTATAAAAGTTTCATTTTCGCCTGGTTTAAAGGAAAATACTTCTGAAAAGTCCGGATAGGACAGTACTTTAAAATAATCATATCCAATCACTAACAGGCAGGTCTGGTCTGAACACCATTTGACTCTGGAGGCTTGATCCAAAGTGAATTGATTCACCATTTCAAGATTGAGGCTATTAGTAGCTGGAATGGTGGTCTCCGATGTTATTGGTTCTGTTGGTGTAATCTCCAAAGTAGGTTCTTGCTTCCCTATGGGATAACCAATCGTTGGTAATTCCGTTGTAATAGGTGATGGATAGGAAGCATCCGTTGCTGATGGTTGTTGAATAGTTTCAATTTCTTGTTGTGATTTACTACAAGATGATAAGAATAGAAATATTAAAATGATACTGGTCAATAATCTTTTATAAAATCGCATATTTTGTCTCTTTTTGTTATTAAGTAGACGAACTGACTTGCCTAATTGTTCCGACTTGTAAGGTTTTCTTCGATTCTATCAAAAGATTGATTGAGAAGCTGATAAATTTTATCCTCTGCCCAATTCAAAACTTTTTCACCTACGTTTGCAATTTGGGTATCAACCCATGAGTCCACCTTACTTTTTTGTTGGTCGACCATTTTACTGATGCCATCATCCATTCTATGGGAGAGGCTGGCATACAAACTGGGATTTTGCTGAATCAGAATCACCGGGAATTCATTCACATAAATTGTCAGTGATTGATCATCATTTACAGCTAATTCCATTCCTGCATCGATACTTAAATCGGTTGTATTGGCAGCATAGGCGCGATAATGTTTTCCTGGCAATCCTTCAAAAGTAACAGGAAATGGAGCTTCCCCACCTGATGCCGTCCAGGCGTAGATAATCAGTCTGCCTTCTTTTCGGAACCTAAACTCATAAATGCCTAAATCTTGTGGAGTAGCATAACTGCTCAATTGCTGGAATTGCCCTAAGGATCTCGCTCCACCCAATAATCTTCCGACATTCTTCAAAGCTTGTTGTCCATCAGGTCCTAAAACAAATCCAGGGTTCTCCGGATTGTCATACAGAGAATTCCAAAAGATTTTATCAATCCCTTTTTCTGTCATCAATGGGATAATACTTCGAACCACATAATTTGCTTCCACTTGATCATTCGACAAATAATGTTGAGTAGCTGAATAAGTTAACCAATCTTCCTTCCACCCTAATTCGGTAATCCAAATCGGTTTATTTCCATTCTGAGACGCAAAATCCCGAATTGTTCTAAATTCATGAATTAGGTTTGATTGTTCAATACTGTTAGGATCACAATACATTGAGTCAATATTTACCTCCGGACCACGTGGCATCCAGGCTTCTGGCGGATTATTTTCCCAAGCAGGATTTAACCCAATGACATCGAAGTGCTTCCAGGCGCCTGCTTTCTTAATTTCTGAAAGGAACACAAGAGGCGTAGTTTCACAATTGTTTGTGAGAGAACTATAAAGACCACCTAAAATCACGATATCTCTGGAATTATGCTTTTTAATAATCTTATCTGCCGTGGAGAGCATTCTGGCGAACAGGAATGGGTTAGGAGGGCTTACTGCATCCAGATTGGTTGGAAACATGACTTTTCCCCAGGTTTCTGCGCGATTGGCCTGCGGACTGATTTCCCAGTAATCGATTTTGTCACCAAATCGATCCACCACAGCCTGTACATAATTTTCCCAATTCTCAACCAATAAATCTGCGTCAACTGTTTGATCGGGATAAACGTGAGGTAAATAGGCTGGTCCGGTGGATAAAACTGCGACCACCTCCAGATCATGTTTTTCAGCTTCTTCGAGCATAAAATGAAAATCACGATAGGTTGATCCATTCGAGTAATACCATTGAAATTGTCCTGGGGTTTGTTCCACTTCGCGCCAGGGGATTTCTTCCCGAATCCAATGGATGTTCATATCCTGTAATTGTTGGTAAGCACCGGGCAATCCATCTGTCCCTACCAGTAAATGGATGGATGTTCCCATTCCAATAGAATCCAGTTTCGCTTGCGATATTTCCTTTTCCTTTGGATTGATGAACCCACTGAGCAAAAATAACACAGAAACGACAGAGATGAATTTAATCCAGAAGAAAGAAAATCGAAATTGCATACCCATAACCACCTCACAGTTTTGTTGTGGTTAAGGATGCAAGAAGTGTGCGAGGATTAAGAAGAAAATTAGTAGTAAAATCTATATTGTTAGGATTAAGATTTTTTAATTGTTATTCCGTTTTATTTTATTGAGAGAAATTAATAATTTTATCAATTAATTGGGCATCATATTGGAAATTTTATGAAAAAAGCATTAATAACTGGTATTTCAGGACAGGATGGTTCGTTTCTTGCAGAATTATTATTAGGAAAAGGTTACGAAGTTCATGGATTAGTAATGAGGGTGGACTTAGAAGATATATCCCATAGGTTAATTAATATTATTCATTTACTTAACAATATTAAATTGCATCCAGCTGACCTGGAGAGTTTTCCTTCAATATTTAAGGTGTTTAGTGCTATTTCTCCTGATGAATGTTACCATTTTGCTGCTCAGAGTTATGTTGATTATTCATTTGAAATCGAATCATCAACGTTTAATACTAATGTAAATGGTACACATAATTTATTAGCTTCTTTAAAAATGATAAATCCAAGATGCAAATTTTATTTTGCTGGATCAAGCGAAATGTTCGGAAAAGTTGACAAATCCCCACAAGATGAAAAGACCCCTTTTCATCCTAGATCAATATATGGAATTTCAAAAGTTGCAGGATATCACCTTTCAACAAATTATAGAAATCATTATGATATATTTTCATGTAATGGAATATTATTTAACCATGAATCCGAGAGACGGGGATTTGAATTTGTAACCAGAAAAATAACATCATCAGTAGCAAAAATAAAATTAGGAAAACAAAAAAAATTAGAGCTCGGAAATCTACATGCAAAAAGAGATTGGGGTTATGCTCCGGAATTTGTCAATGCAATATGGCTTATGTTACAAGGAGAAATGCCAGAAGATTATGTAATTGGAACGGGAAAAACTCACTCTGTTAAAGAATTTGTTGAAATTGCATTTAATTCAATGGGTCTAAATTGGGAAAAATATGTTGAAATTAATAATGATTATTTTAGACCAGCGGAATCAGTTGAATTAAAAGCTAATTTTTCAAAAGCTCATAAGAATTTAGGGTGGGAACCAGAGATAAGTTTTGAAAATATGATTGAAAAAATGGTTTTGTCAGACTTGAATTTAATAAAAACAAGGTGATTTTCAAACAATAAATTGTCCGACAATAAAAGAGATACTTGTTTAAATTACCCCCTTAAAAAAAAGACAGACACATTATGAAATGAGGTGTCTGTCGACGGAATTAATTTGCTTTCTTTTTTGTCTAATTTATTAGGTTAAATTTAATTTAGTCAATCCGCGCGTTTATTGAATAAATATTGATCCTGGTTACTGGTTCTTTATTTGAATGCATTGTAGCTAAATTGCTTATCACCAGAAACTGATGATGGGGCAACAAAGTTAGCCTGACCAACAATAGAATTTGTCCCTTCGTCTACTTTTACAATCACACCACCATTCCAACCATCCCCGATGGTAGTTTCAAAAGCAGAAGCTCCAACATAATTTGTGATGGCTGAATTCGCTCCTAAAGTTACCTTTTGCGTGTGAGTTAATTCATTTGTATCACGCCAGTATTCAACTGTTAGATTGATTGGAACTGCTGTTGTGTTAACAACCTGCCAGCCTGATTCATATCCACCGAATGCAGTTCTTACAATTTGAGGAAAATAAAGTGCATTTGATGCTGCTTCAATAGGGACTAAATTAATAGCAGTAGATTCGCCAGAATTTGATGCCATGGTGGCAATTCCGAAAACTTTATTTGTTCCGGATGTTACAGAAATGACAGCAGTACCATTGAAACCATTTGGTAAACCACTTAATGCACCTAAATACTGTATCCAAACATTATTAGCTGCTACTGAGCCATTAAAAGTGTAAACTGGTGTTGTTTCTCCGGATCGGATGAATTCGACTTTGAAAGGAGTGTCTGTTGGATTTGGATTATACACAGTTAAACCACTTGTATACACCCCTGCAAATGCAAACTTGGTGATTTGTGGTGCAAAAAGTTTTTGACTTCCTGAAATCATACCGTTGAAACTAGCGAGCATAGATTTGTTTGCAGGACCATAATTGACAACAGATGCAACATTCCCAGAAGAAGTAATTTTTGCAGCACCAGAAAATCCTAATAGATTAGTAGACGCATATGTACCACTATCTAAATCCAAATACCAGGTTTCACCTTTCTTCAGGAGTATTGTAAAAGTCTCAACTGCAACAGCGTTTCCAGGTTTGAAAAATTCAATTTTTACATTATTGTCAGCATCAACTGCATTTTGAATTGAAATATAAGAAGAGAAGCCCTGTGCATATGCTCTTGAAATAACAAATGGTATATAAACAGTAGTGCCCAAATCACTCATACCTGCACCACTATGGCTTCCATATACGAATGGTGTTGCTCCAGAACAGGTCACTTCGTTAACTAAGGCATTTAGTTCAACATTTGAACTTACGACTGCTGAATAACTTCCACTTATCATTGTGCTAAAACTACTGAATGATGGAACATAAAAGGATTTAGATGCATTTGGAGCAATATCTGGTAGACTAAAGCTATATTCTTCGATCCCATCATTCTCACCGATATCATAGAATTTCACAGAAACAATAGCGGTTGTTGACCCATCTGTATTCTGTAATTGGAAACCTGTACATAAAGGTGGTAATGATTCAGCTTTGACGATATTACTTCCAATAACTGGGGAAATAAATAAAGCAGATGCCATTAGTATTGATATTATTATTAAAGAAAAAATATTTTTCGAATTCATGTTTCAACTCCTTATGTAATTTTTTTCTTATTTATAACTTGTTGAAGTATTTCATTCAATAGTTCTTATGGATTATTTTACGGTTTAGTGTCTTAAAAATAAACCAAAATATGAAACTCAACACATCGCAGCACAATAACCATACCCTGGATATAATTGCGATTAAGGATGCGGATGCAAAACCTATTATCGGAGTTAATAATAGGGTAAGAATTGTCTCTCGTATGCCAATCCCTTGAGGAATCCCAAACGCAATCAAACCAAGTACGATTGAAATTGACCAGATTCCAAAAATTTCCAATAAATTGCTGAAATTTAGGTTTGTTATGCTTGACATAAAAATAAACACACCAAAGCACACAACTCCCCAATTTACTAAAGAAGATATTAAAAATTTGAAAAACAATTTCCAGTTATATGTATTACTACTAAAATCATGAGTTCCTTTTACAAAAGGAATTTTGGAAAACAATAAGTTGACCCAAGGAGGGGAGATAAATAATAAAAGAAAAAGGATGATTAAAAATAAAAAAAAAGGTTTTATAAAATAATTTATGTATTTTCCCGATAACAAAGAAATAAAGTAAACTAATAAACCAGCAAATATTGAACCGAATATCTCAAGGTAATTTACTAGCCAAATTTTCCTTGATTGGATTCCTTCATTTTTTCCGTATAAATCTCTAGCAACATAATTCCAAAATGATCCAGGTAAATACTTTGTCAAGTTTGACAGTATGTATATATTAATGATTTTAAGATTATCAGTTTCTTTATTTGTTATTGTGTTAACAATTTGTGACCAAATCACTGCCCAAAAAATTATTGTTAAAGAAACAAGAAAAATCGATAAAACTAACAATTTAATGTTTATGGAAAAAGCATTAAAATTTATCATTGGGATTGATTTAATAATTAAGATTATTAAAATTCCCATTGATAAAATGGATAAAAATAATTGGATGATTGAAAATAATCTCTTATTTTTTTTAATCATTTTTTTTGCATATCGCCACTAAAGTTGGGAATTCATCAATAAATTCGTTTTCTTGGGAGAAATAAACATCATCAATGGCTAATTCTCTTTTGATTATTGTTTGTAATAAAGGTAATGCATTGATTCTAAAGAATTTTGGAAGGATTGGTTTGATTATTGGGGCTAATTTATGAACGAATTGTCTAAAAGTATTTTTTTCAAAAATTGGAATTTTTTCACCTATTACAGTTACATCATTAAAGGAAGTACGAAGAATTTCATTCAGATCTTTAGGTGTGAATTCTTGAATATGATCTGGCCAAAGACTATTTTTTGTTGGTGAGCTAATTAACTTGTTTGGTGTTGTCAATATAAAAGTCCCATTAGGTTTTAATAAGCGATAAGCTTCCAGAACGAAATTTATCGGGGAATTAAGATGTTCAATAGTCTCAAATGAGATTATAAAATCAAAATAATTTGACACGAAGGAAGTTCTCTCAATATCATTAATGCAAAAAGTAATGCTTGAGAATGAAGATTTTGCGCCATCGATTGCAGTAAATGATTTATCAATTCCAATAATTTCGAGATTTGGATTTTTTTTGTTTAGATAACCAAGACCCTCTCCAAATCCACAACCCATATCTAATATCTTTTTACCTGTTATAAATTTCTCAGTAAATTTATATCGAGCGAAATTTTCAATCCGCATTGGATTTAATAAAACTCCGCTAAGTGGTAATCTTTCACCAGTAAAAGACATAATTTCTCCTGAAAGCCATTAACTATTTTCTAATAAATTGATATAAAGATTCTTTAAATCTCTTCCCGATTTCTTCCAGCTGAATTTACCAATTTGAAATTTGCCTTTTTCGATTAATTGATCATATTTATTTTTATCATTCAATAATGATACGATTTCTTTGGACCATTCTTGAGAATTCATGAAATCATTGATTAATACACCTGCGTTCCCCAGGACTTCAGGAATTGAGGATGTGTTAGATGCTATCACAGGTATTCCACATTGCAACGCTTCGAGAACCGGTATGCCAAATCCTTCGTGGATGGAAGGCATTAATAAAAATCGTGAACCTTGATATAAACCAATTAAATCTTCTTGGTTTACTTTTCCAATGTACATAATCTCATTTTCAATGTTGAACTCTTTTATTTGTTGAAAAATATTTGACCCATCACTTTGTGGATAAAATGGACCAGCAAGTATTAGTTTAGGGATTTTTACTTTATCATCAATCAATAATTTGTAAGCTTTTACAATAGTTGATAAGTTCTTCTTTAGGGCAATAATTCCTAAAAATAAAATATATTCAAAGTTAATTTTGTACTTTAATTGAACTTTTCTAATTAAATCGAGGTCTTTTTCAATTTTTTGATCAAATTGAGAGGAACAATAAATTACTTGAATTTTTGTTTTCTCTAGGTTGTAAAAACGAATAATGTCTTCTTTAGCGTTATTTGAAATAGTTATTATTTTGTTAAAATGTCTCAAGAATAATGGTTGGAGAAACTTCCAGAAAAGCACATCAATACGTTTGAATTGCGACGGATTGTTTAAGATAGTAAGGTCAAAAATTGTTAATATTTTTAACTTGCTAAATGTAAAACATCCTTGGCTTTTTGTGAAATGAAATAAATCATATTTTTTAAATAAAGTATTAAAAAAAAAGAATAATTGTGCACCAATTCTTGAAGAAATTCCTTTTTTAAAAGGAAGAATTACCTGTTTGACATTTTCAAAATTATCAAAATCTATTTCTTTTTCTGAAAGAAATATAGTGAAGTTCCATTCTGGAGAAATTCTGAATAATTCTTTCATTAAATATAATACTGCTGTTCTAGCACCACCTGGCTGATTTATACCAAGAGCATCAATTCCAATTCGAAACTGCATTAATAGTTATTCGCTCTCTTTACGAAATCTAGAATATCTTGAGAAACTGATTTCCAATTATATTTCTCGATTACTGAGTTCCTAGCTTGTTTTCCTAAACGAAATCTTTCAATCGGATTATTTAACAAATATGAAATTTTTTCCTCGAGAGATGAAATATCTCCTGAATCAATTAGTAATCCGTTTTCATCATCAATTATGACTAAATTCACACCTCCAATGTCACTAGCAATTATCGGTAATCCGGTTGACATCGCTTCTAATAACACGGTTGGCAATCCATCAATATTTCCTGATTTGTCAATTATTGAGGGAAGAACGAATAAATCACCTAATCTTAAAAAATCTACAACCTCATTCCAATTTATGGTCCCACAAAATATAACTTTATTTCCTATATCAAGGTCATTTGATAATTGTTTTAACTCAGTCTCTAATTCACCACTCCCACCAATAATTAATTTAACATGATCATTTTCTCTTAGGATTTTTTGACTGGCTTGGATCAAAATATCGAATCCCTTTTTATAAACAAGTCTTCCAATGGATATTATGAAAATTTCTCCATCCATTTTTTTTAGATTATTTACATTATTGATTTTCCTTTTTTCCAAGGGAAAAAACTTTTGGGGATCAGCTCCCCATGGTATAAGTTTTATTTTCTGATTAGCGCCATTTTTTGTTGCAAATTGAAATAGGTCCTCACTGCAAGCTGTTACATTATCTGAAATGGTAAAAATTAAATTTGTTATGTACTTCAAAACTTGGTTCTTTTTAGCAAGGAAAATATCTGAACCATGTAAACTAATTAACAATTTCCTTTTTGTTAAAATTTTTAACATCGCACCAGTAAAACCATTTGGAATTACCCAATGAGCATAGATCATATCTATGTTCTCTTTACGAATTATTCTAAAACTATGAATTAATTGAAAAAAAATGAAAAACGGAAGCAATAAAAATACTTTCCAATTCAACTTAATATCTGATTTTAATGCTCGTGAATGACCCATAATGTGCCAGGAGTCAAATATGAAGTATTTAAATCGATAAAGGGTAATGTTCTTAAGAATAAAATTTTTATTAGAATTAACATCAAAAGGAGCTAATACAAATACATTATTTCCTAAGGAAACCATTCCATCGGCTAATGATTTAACAAAAGGAGCTGTTCCATCTCCTTCAAATCTTGGAAACGAGGTTGTTAGAAATAAAATATTCATTTAAAAAAATTTTACCATATTCAAAATCCAGAAAAAAGAATTAAAAATTCGCCCATATTTTTTTAGCTATTGTCAATACACCTTTCGAGAGTGGAATGAATAATGAACTTTTAAATTAATATTATTGATTTTCTGACTCTTCATTTTTGGTTTATTTCGAAATTATTGGATTTAAGAACTTTTACTTATTCTAATTTTCTAATTTTTTTTGCTGGATTTCCTGCTATAAAAGATGAAGGTTCAAAAATTCCATGAACAACACTTCCTGCACTAACAACCGAGTTCTTACCAATTTTAGTTCCAGGTAGCACGATCGAATAGGAAGCAATCCAGACGCCGTCTTCAATAAGTACTGGCTTAGACTGAATATTTGCTTGCCTTTTAATGCCTGTTGAAAACAAGTTGTGTGAACCTGTTAAAATCTTTACTTCCCAACCAAAGAAAACATTATCTTGAACAATTACTCGGTCTCGAGAATCAATAAATGCGTCTTGAAGGAAAATGTTTTTCCCGAAAATTAGGTTTTCGTAATTTTCTAAATGGATACTTGTCTTATCAACCATGTTGTTGGCCAAATAATTTTTGTATAACCATTTAAATCGACTAAGTTTTTTTTTGGATTTGAGTGATTTCATCGATAAAAGAGATTTTATGAATTTCGCAAAATTAATAAAAAATGTTTTTTTATTTTGTCCAATCACCAGCATATCCATTAATCTCAGCTTCTCCAATTGAATATAATTGGTTATTTTGAATATCCAATATTCTTAATAAGGTCCTTGTGTCGATTTTATAAGTCATTAATAAAAATTTTCCGTCAGGTGAAAAAATAGGCCAATCTTGTCCAATTTCGTCATCAGTTAATTGTGTTTCTTCATTTGTTGAAAGATCAATCATAAAGATTTCATTCCCATCAAAAAAGGAACTGTTTTTGAACAGCCGTCTAAAAACTATAGTGTTATTTGAAAAATCTATGTCAGGGCGGTCATCAAGATTAAAGTTAGTAATTTTTTCCTTTAAACTTGTCTTAATGGAACCTTTATAAATATTAAACCCATTTTCATCATCAATAAAATAAATCGTTTCGCTATCCTTACTCCATTTGGGTGAACTTTGATTACTAATTGAATTATGGAATAAATCTAATACTTTTTTATCATCTGTATTTATTAGTTGTAAATGGGCATAAGGATTTTGATTAGAAACAAATATTACCTGATTTCCATCAGGTGAAATTTGAGCACCCCATTTATCATAATCACTTTGAAAAAACAATTCATTTTCGTTTTTACTAAGATCAAAAATACAAATGTCATAATAATTGGATTCTATATTTTTGCATGAATAGATGATTTTTTCCCCGTCTTCTGAAAATGATGGTTCTACATTGTCACCAGAGTTAGTAATCATTGTTAATTTATTTAAATCAAAATCCCAAAGAAATATATCATTTTTTCCTTGATTTACTTGTTGAAATACCAATTTTCCTGTCAAGTCAATACTTGAATCTATTGGGATAACATTTATTATTGATTGATTTTTTTCTTCGAGGACTTGGGTGGAATCCCCATTATTTTCATCCTTTGAGGTTGATTTCTTCATTCCACATGAAGTTAACAAAAGGAAAATAAAAATTGAGACGAAAAAAATTCTAAAAAGATTCTTACATATATTAATCATATTAGAAACCTTTCATCACCATTTGGATTATGAATATAGAAACCTTTCTTGCAAGCTATCATCTCTTCCAGCATCTTCCGATTACTCGCGATCAAATCTGCCAGAAGTCCATTCAACATCGTCTGGAAGCCAACGATCAATAATACTGCAGCCAGGATCACTGATTGGATGTGGCCAGCTCCTTGACCTTGCAGGAAGAAGATGAAATACCGCACGGCTAAAACTCCACCTGCCAGAATGAGGAGTAGACCAATACTAAAAAACACTCGAATGGCACGATACATTGCATACGCCCGGATGATGGTGATACTTGAATGTATCAAATAATCCCAAATTCCATGCATCAGGCGTGATGGCCGGCGCGGTGGATTGGTTCGTATGGGGACTGAAGTGACACTGATATTCCGATTACCGGCTTGAATCAACGTTTCCAAGGTGTATGAATAATTGGAAAGTACATTTGTTTTCAAAGCTGTTTCCCGGGTCATGGCACGAAATCCGCTGGTTGCGTCCGGGATATCTAATCCTGAAGCTTTGGAAACCACAAAACTACCAATAGTTTGTAATTTTCGTTTTAAAGGAGTGAAAGACTCTTCTGTTGCCACTCCTCGATCACCAATGACCAATTCAGCGTTTCCACTGATGATAGGCGCTATTAATTTAGGAATATCCGCTGATACATATTGATTATCCGCATCAGTATTGACTATAATATCTGCGCCCAGGCGAATGCAGGCATCCAGCCCAGCTTTAAAAGCTCCAGCTAAGCCCTGGTTCTTTTTTAAACGGATCACATGGTTGGCGCCATGTTCTTTGGCAACTTCTGCTGTATCATCAACACTGCCATCATCAATAACCAGATATTCAATCTCATCAATACCTTCAATTCTTTTAGGTAAATGATTGAGCGTTTCCGGTAATGTTAGAGCTTCGTTAAAACAAGGAATCTGGATGATTAATTTCATTTTGTTTTTTTAGAAATTTATAAATTTTACGTAAGTATATCATAAGCAAAAAAATAGCATTTCATTTTTTCTCTTTAAGAATTTCATTTCATTCAGGAGAATATCTAAATATAAACAGATCGGCACAAGTCTTGCACCTAT
>DAOUGX010000323.1:0-8487 GCA_034428855.1 Anaerolineaceae bacterium
GTGAGAGCATTAAGTGGTTGGTCATTATTTTCAGGATTACCATTGCCCACCATCGCCTGGTTTCGATCAAATAATCCGGAAGTTTTTAATGCTGCCGAGCGTTATTTTTCCGTGAACGATTTTATAGCATATCGTTTAACGGGAGAATTTGTCAGTAATCCTTCCAATGCAGGTGGAATGCAATTGGTGGATTTACAAACTGGAAATTGGAGCCGGGAATTATGTGAATTGGCTGGTATCCATCCGCATATGCTCTCTGACCTGCAGCCTTCCGGATCAGTCATTGGCAAAATCAAACCGGATATCAGTAAATTAACCGGTTTGAGTCCGGAAACTGTCCTGATCAATGGCGGTCATGACCAGGTTTGTACCGCTCTGGGACTGGGGATTAATGACCCAGGCAAATATCTTTTAGCATGTGGAACCGCCTGGGTATTCACCGGCATACTAAATTCACCTGCAATCAAGAAAATTCCTACAGCTCTGGATTTGAATTTTCATGCCTACCCACAGCGTTGGACATTATCACAATCTTTAGGTGGATTAGGCGCTTCGCTGGAGTGGTGGCTAAACCATGCCTGGCTGGGACTGGGTGAATCTACATCCCGGCAGGATAAATTTGCAAGCTTGAACCAGGAAATTCTTCAAACCAGTCCAAACCAGGATCTCTACTTTTTACCGATGACAGGCGGGCATGCTGACCCGGCTACTACCCGTCGGGGTGGATTTATCGGTCTGGATTTCAATCATACCCGTGCCGATATGGCCAGAGCCATCATGGAAAGCGCTGGTTATGAATTACGCTGGGCATTGGATGTTGTTCGAACCTCAGGGCAGCCCATAGACCATTTATGGATGGTTGGAGGAGCTGCGCAAAGCCTGCTTTGGCCAGGGATCCTCTCAGAAATCACCGGTATTCCCATCTCCATTCCTGATTACGACAATTGGCCAGCTTTAGGTGCAGCCATTCTGGCAGGTGTGGGCAGTGGGGTGTACCAATCGATTGATCAATCACTGGCTTACTTCACCAAACCCACCCGCCATATACATTCAGATCAAACGAATTTCAAAGTTTACCAAACTGGTTTCACTCGTTATCAGGATATTATTCAAAGGAATCATTAACAAAATTTATTCAAGAAGAACACTGAAGATAAAGGAAGGTCGTATGCAAAAACCAACAATCGCCATAACCATTGGCAAAGCAAATTACAAAAGAATGTTCAGTAAAGAAGCCTGGGATGCGCTGGAAGCATTCGCCAATGTGGTGCACCATCCGGGTGACGAACCCGCCGAAAAAGCCGAATTAATCCAATTATTACAGGATGCAGATGCATGCATCACCAGTTGGGGTGTTGCCCAGCTGGATATGGATGTAATGAATGCCGCACCAAACCTGAAAGCCATGGCCCATATGGGTAGCAGTGTCAAACGGTTTGTCAGTGATGCTTTCTGGGCAAGAAAAATGCATTTAACCAGCACCGGTATTGCCCTGGCGAAAACCGTGGCAGAAACCACCGTAGGTCTCATGATCGTGGGGCAAAAACGAGTCTGGCAATTAGCTCAGCATGTGCGCGATGGTGGTTGGCGTGAATCCCCGGTGTGGGATCGCTGGTTTGCCTGCGAACTGTATCGTCGGAATGTGGGCATTATTGGTGCCAGTAATGTCGGTCGGCATGTGATCGAATTGTTGAAACCCTTCAAGCCCAATGTGTTACTATACGATCCATTTGTAACAGCAGAAGATGCCAAAGCCCTGGGAACAACCAAGGTTGAACTGGATGAATTATTGCGACAATCCGATGTAGTTTCCATTCACGCTCCTGCCAACCCGGCAACCCATCATATGCTGAATGCCGCTGGAATGGCGTTGATGAAAGACGATGCTCTGATCATTAATACGGCTCGTGGCAGTATTATTGATGAAAAAGCGTTGATTGAAGAACTGAAAAAAGGCCGTTTCTTTGCCTTTCTGGATGTCACCGATCCGGAACCACCCGCTGCAGACAGCCCGTTACGCACCCTGGAGAATGTTGTAGTGGTACCCCACATCGCTGGTTGTATCGATAACTGCACCATGCTGGGTGAGTTGGCAGTGGAAGAATTAAGAAGGTTTTTTGCTGGCGAACCTGCGGTTTACCAGATCACACCAGAATTATTTGAGAGGATTTCATAAATGAGAACAAGAAGATTGAAACACATTTTTCGTCCGGATGGACGCGCCTTTATCGTTGCCTTCGATCATGGCATGATTGATGGACCAGCTAAAGGAATGGAACAACCTGCTGGTATTTTACGCCAGATTGCTGCCGGTGGGGCAGACGCGATTCTGACGACATATGGAACAGCAGAAAAATATGCAGAAGAAATCGAGCCTTTGGGATTGATCATGCGACTGGATGGTGGTGGCACCAAATTAGGCAAGATGGGGCCAGGTTCGATATTCTGGTCAGTCGATGATGCCTTACGGATTGGTGCAGATGCTGTTGCAGTTTCTGCATTTCCTGGTGCACCGGAAGAAGAAGACAGTCTACGAACGTTGGCTATGGTAGTGGGAGAAGCACATGCCTGGGGTTTACCAGTCATGGGTGAGATGGTTCCTGGCGGCTTTGATAGCCCGGATCATATGCGCACCGCTGAGAGTATTGCCATTGCTGCCCGTGTTGGTGCCGAGATTGGTGCTGATTGGGTCAAGATCCCCTATGCTCCTGGCTTTGACGCAGTAACCAGTACCTGTTATGTACCAGCCGTCATTTTAGGTGGAGCCAAAAAAGGCAGCGAACGGGAAATGCTGGAGAAAATTCGGGCTGCCCTGGATGTAGGTGCCAAAGGTGTAGCCATTGGCCGGAATATCTTCCAGGCGGATAATCCCCAGGCGATGGTGGCTGCCATTGCTGCATTGATTCATGAAAATGTCTCCATCGATGAAGCAATGAAGATCTTACAAGGTTAATGTATAAATTGGTGAATTAGGTGTTTTTAGCGTGCGGCTGTACGCCCAAAACACCTAATTCCCCCGATGAATTGAGAACCTATTTTAAATTCTATATAAATTGAGGTGAAACATGAAAAGATTTGAACATCAGGTGGCTGTGGTTACGGGTGCAGCCAATGGAATTGGAAAAGCTTGTGCACAACGGTTCGCTCAGGAAGGTGCTTTTGTTGCTTGCCTGGATGTTACAGATGAGCTTAATCAGGCTGTGGCAGATGAAATTCGGGATTTAGGTGTGGGTGCCATCGCCATTCATTGTGATGTAACCGACCCTGCCAGTGTCAAAGCGGCTATCGATACAGTGATGGAAAAATGGGGTCGCGTGGATGTTCTGGTTGCATCTGCCGGTATTTATACCGGTGCACCACTGGTGGATGTCTCCCTGAAACAATGGTCACGTACCATCGACATTAACCTGACCGGTGTTTTCCTCACCAACCAGGCTGTTGCCCCAATCATGATGAAACAAAAATCCGGCAGCATCATCAATTTATCCTCCATGGCTGGAAAAACCAGTTGGGTCGCATCCGCTGAATATTCCGCTTCCAAGAGTGGGGTGATTGGATTAACCCGCTCAGTGGCAATGGAACTGGCACCCTATGGTGCAACCGCCAATGCGGTTTGCCCGGGAAACACCCTGACGGATATGGTACGTGGTGTGGCTGGCAAGGTAGGCGCATTGGATGGAAAGACGGGCGAAGAATGGCTGCAGATGCGTGCCAATGATTGCCCGATGAAACGTCTGGCAGAACCCTGGGAAATGGCAGGCGTGATCGCTTTCCTGGCTTCCGAAGATTCCCGTTACATGACCGGCCAGGCGCTGGAGGTGGATGGTGGCATGGTGATGTCCTAACCTGACATCCAATATAATTGGACATCAAATAGTTAGAAACCAATCATTTGTGACAAATGTCAAAATATATGGATAAATAATACTTGATTTTGTTCATGAATATACCTGACAATAGATAACACGATAAGATTTGAAAAAGGATTGCGATGGATATTGGAAAGCGAATCAACAATCGACGAAAAGAATTAGGTTTAAGCCTGCGTGAACTAGGTGATTTGGCGGGTGTAACCGCCAGTTTCCTGAGCCAAATAGAAAACGACCAGGTGTCTCCTTCTTTAAATTCATTACAGAGCATCGCCACAGCGTTGAAAGTACCGATTTTCTATCTTTTAAATGAAGGTACCAATGGAAACGTAGTACGGGCAAACGAACGTACCAAGGTTTTCTTTCCGGACTCGAAGATTGGTTATGATTTGCTTACCGCCGATTTTTCCAAACAGATGATGAGTTACATCATCCACATGCAACCACATGCCACCCGGATTGCCATGCCTCTCTCCAAATCGACCGAACAGTGGATGCATGTCGTCAGTGGCAAAATGAAAATTGTCGTGGCTGAGGACACCTTTACCCTGGATGCAGGGGATACCATTTACTATGATGGTGAAATGCTGGCGGAGTTTGGCTCTATAAGCGATGAAGAGCTGGTCATCATTTGCTGCATCACACCACCAGTTTTTTAATAAAATAAATAGAGTTTCGATGATTATTCATCGAAACTCTACCTGTTTACTCCTCTTCCGGCACAGCATCCGCCAGGAAGCTCTGGGGCAGGGGGTGTAGCGGTGGACGGATGGAGTAGTACCCCACATCCTCCCGCGTGATGCCTTTTCCAGATAGTTCATGGGCAATGATAGCTGCCACAGTGTGCTCGCACATGCGCCCCTGGCAGTTGCCCATTCCGGTGCGGGTCAACATCTTGACCTCACCAATGGAACGTGCACCCATCTGTATGGCACTTTTAATCTCTGCCAACGTGATTTCTTCACAACGGCAGATGATGGTATCGTCTTTCAGTATTGACACCAAACCCGAAGGCGGGGCGAAGAGGTCGCTGAGTAACCCTCCAAAGCGTTGCTGCTGGCGTAGGTCCGATTCCATTTCCAGCCGCGATTGTTTTTCACGGACAGAGCTAAGGTGCCCACTGTTCCTGGCGACAGCCAGACCAGCGAACCTGCCTTCCAGACGGGCATTTTCAGCACCACCAACGCCTGCACCATCCCCCACGACGTATACATTTGGAATACTGGTCTGAAAATCGGCATCCCGCAGCGGAATCCAGCCACCTTTTCCGGCTTGATAGGTCATATCACAATCAATCATTCGCGGAAGGCCGGTGTTGGGGGTCAATGTAAAACCACTGACCACCAGATCAACGTCCAGAACCTTTTCACTTCCCGGAATTGGCTTCCCATTTTTGTCCACTTTCGCAATCACAGCTTGTTGAACACTATCATTCCCTCTGGCTTCTATGATTGACCAGCCAATTTTATAAGGAGTCTTCGCGCCAAGGATTGTTTTCATGTATTTTGCACCTTCTGTCAGGCGGTTCCATTGCTTGAGCATAGTGCTGGCATACTTGATTCCACGCGGCAGGATGTGATTGGCTTCACATACAGCGACGACTTCCACACCAGCTTCAATCAAATGGGCGGCCACAGAGAACAACAATGGTCCGGTACCACTGACAACCACCCGTTTTCCTGGAGCAACGCGTTGGTTTTTGAGCAACACCAGGGTGCCACCACTGGTGACCACACCGGGCAATGTCCAACCCGGAAAAGCGACCGGTGTGTCATAAGAACCGGTTGCAAGGATCAGGTGTTTGGCTTTTATATATTTAGGCGCATTTGGTCCATACAGTGCGACCAGCCATTTACCATCTTCTTCCTGAAACAACCCCCAAACCAGACAATTTAAAACCTTCAGCGCATTGGTTTTCAGGGCTTCATTCACCATTTTGCGACCAGCGGTTTCAGTTTTGTTTTCATAATCCACTTTGAAATTTGTGGGAATTTGCATGAAATATTGTCCGCCTGGATTGGGATAATTGTCTATTAAAACTGTTTTGACCCCATTTCCAGTCGCACTGATCGTCGCTTCCATCCCACCCGGCCCGGCACCAATCACCGCTAATTCAAATGATTCAATCATAATTCCAGCTCCTTGCAGGTTTCAATTTTCATACCCTCTTCCACCTGGGTGATACAGGCACGTTGAGCATGTACTCCATTGATGGTCACCAGGCATTCATAGCAGATTCCCATACCACAATATAAACTGCGGGGTTGTTGGTGTTTATGGCTTTTATGAAAAGTGCGGATACCTGCAGCCAGCATTGCGGCTGCTACAGTTTCACCTTTGTAAGCTTCGATGGGTTTCCCATCCACGGTTAGTTGGACCCGTTCTCCGCGTTGAATGGCGGGAAGCATGTCACTGGATTTTTTAATGCGAAACATAAGCATTCCTTTCTGGTAGAAAAGCTTGAATATCCAATTCACTGGTGCCGGTGGTGATTAATTGTGCAATGGTTTCCCCAACCAGGGGCGTAATGATCACAGTGGAACGAAAAGCGGTGGCAACGAATAAACCCGGGATGGAAGCCACAGGTCCGAAGAGGGGTAATCCATCTTTTGGATCAGCGATGGCAGCCGACCAGCCGCGTAATATCCGCAATTTATGAAAACCTGGAAAATATTTTAGAACAGAACGTGCTATCCAGGGTAAAGCATTATCAGGCATATGGGTCTTGAAATGATTTGCTTCGTACATGGATTCTCCTAAGAGGAGGTTTCCATGGGTGGATTGACTGATGGCCATATTGGCGAGCAATACGCCATGTGGAATATCCGCCCCCATTTCGAAGAAAGAAGCAGAAGCCAGATGGGTGTTTAATTGGATCGGTAAAGGTTCAGTCACCATGGCCTGTCCTAAGACATAGTGCAACATGTCCCACTTGAGACCGATATTTTTGACCAATGAATTGGTATACGCACCGGTACATAAAATTACTGTATCACTTGAAAAATTACCAGCAGCCGTCTGGATGGACTTTATTTTCCCGGAATTCAGTTCAAACCTTGTTACCGGGCAATGATAATATTCTGTCAGTCCCAGTTGCCGTGCTCGCGTGAGATACGCATTGATCAATTGGAATGGATCTACTTGACCTTCATCAGCATGGTATAGTCCACCCAAAAGGCGGGAAGGATCGATGGAAGGTTCAATTTCTGGCAATCGATCCGCAGTCACCAATTCAGATTGAATTCCGATGGCCTGCAAGGCTTTCTCTCGTCTGGCTAAAATATTCCATTGGTTTTCGTTCTCAATGGGCAGTAAACCACCTAATGTCCGTAACCCCAACTTCCAATCTAATTGTTGTTCGAGTGTATTGAAACGGGTGCGAGCCAACTGGATCATGGGAACACTGTGTTCCAGTTCCAGATCCTGAATTTGAATATTGCCATAATTGGCACGGGATGCACCAGCAGCCATGGAACCCTGATCGAAAATGGCGGTTTTGAGACCTGCTTTGGCCAGGTGGTAAGCCACCGAACTGCCAATGTAGCCCGCACCGATCACAATTGCGTCAAATGCTTTTTGCATAAACACCTAGACCCATTGTTCTTGCCAAATGGAAACCAATTCATATAAATCTTTGACGACCAGGTCGGGTTGAATGCCTTTGGTGATGACAGAAGCGGTATTATCCACCCCGGTTTCCACCAGAATTGTTTTCATTCCGGCATCTTTACCACCCTGAATATCTGTCTCCAGACGATCACCCAGCATGGCAGTTTGATGGGGAGGAACCCCCATTTTCTTCATCCCCAGATCAAACATGAATTGATTGGGCTTACCCATAATGGTTGGTTTCACTTCCGTGGCAGTCTCAAGTGCAACCAGAGTCATTCCACATTCTGGCACCAGCCCTTCATCGGTGGGATAAAGTAAATCCGGATTGGTACCGATAAATTCTGCCCCCCGCCGAATATGCAGACAGGCATACTTTAGTTTCTCATACGTCAGGCTGTAATCGCCACCTACCACTACCGCATCAACCTTACCGTTCATATCGGAAATAATCTTCAATCCTGCCTGGGTTAACGCTTCTTCCAGACCAGTCTGACCGATCATGTAGACAGATCCACCCGGGTATTTTTCCTTCAAGAACAAGGCTGTCACGGTGGAACAGGTGAGAATATTCTCAAGAGATAGTTGCGCACCAAAAGCACTGATCTTTTGCTGATAGGCTGACAGGGTTTTGGTGGCATTGTTGGACGCTACCTGAAACTGTATGCCGTGTTGGTTCAAAAAATCGAAAAATTCTACCAATCCAGGCAAGGCCAGATTTCCACGCAGAAGCGTGCCATCGATGTCGATCATCATGGCACGCAGATCTTTTAAAAAGGATACAGATGGTTCCCCGGCAGAACTCATTACCAGTCAATCTCCTGAATGGCTTTTTGGTATTTCTCAAATTTTGTCTGATAGAAATTCTGCAGGCTGAGACCGGGGTGGACTTCTTTCTTTTGAATTTTGAAGTACTGTGAGCACTCTTCCACTGTCTGATAAATCCCTAACCCCAGACAAGCCAGCATGGCAGCGCCCATGGCGGGACCATGGCTGTAGGTGGTCAGGG
>DAOUGX010000324.1:0-1789 GCA_034428855.1 Anaerolineaceae bacterium
ATCGAGACACTCTGCCGGACAAAATAATCACCTGCTTCGGTAACATCAAATCCAGTTGGCGGTACTTCAAACCCAGGACCATAAGCACGATCATCCGTGCTTTCCTGATAAAAAATATGTCCTTTTCCATGTTCTGGATGATCATACGCAGTGACTTGCCATTTTCTTGGAAATTCAATCCTTATTTTTGAAGTAGAGAGAGTCAGGCATTCCTCTGTTTCGGTTAATTGGAAGGCAACTGGAGGAAACTCACATCGTACCAACACATCTGAACCACATTCGATCACACCCTGTGGGTTCATTCGCATACGGACAACATCATCCTCAATGACATTTACCAGATAATCCATCTGTTCCCCGCTTGCCAGTTCACAATTAAAAACCACACCCGTTTCTGTTGTATGATAGGAAAACCAGGTGCGAATATAATGGCGAGGGGCATATACATTTGTTACATCTAATGGTGCAGCGATTGATTTCCAATCGATATTTTGTTTCATTGAAGTCTTCCTTTACTTAACATTTTTTTCTGATTATTTTGTTGCGATCGGTTGAATGTCGATTCAGGAGTAGATGTAAGAAAATAATGCAAAGGAACGCGCAGAGAGGTGGCAATCTTTTGTAAAGAATTCAGGGAAGGATTTGACACACCACGTTCAATCTGACTTAAAAAAACTGCAGATAAACCTGTCTGATCGGCTAATGCACGCAGGGACAGTTTGAGTTCTGCCCGACGTATTTTTAATTTTTGCCCGATCGTAGAATCCACCATAATATTCCTGTCATCAAATTTTCAGAATGACTTGTATTAATTTTTTTAGCAGCTATTTCTTACGTAAAATTTTCTAAGCCAGAATTGTCTGCAGTTTTGGAAAAATTCATGAAACTTTACATTGTAAAGTATGACTTTACAATGTAAAGTTTAACATAAACCTGAATGAAATTCAACTATTTTTAAGATATTAAATCACTGAAATTATTGTGATTTTCTTCTTGAAGTTCTCCACCAATTAATGTATCTTTTTCCTGCAATATCATGGTTCATCAGGAAATCCATGGCACGTACAGTACGGACCAACCCAATCGTATCCGGGTTAACAATGGCAGAGTGCAACCCCCATGGAATAGCCCCCACCAGATACGCCAGATCAATCACAGTCTGATCGGGCATTCCAAAGCCTGCGTTACCAATCCCCAGAATAGTGGCGACTTTTAATTCGTCCTGAAAGATTTTCAGCGATTGCAGGGTGATTTCGAAGGTTTCTGGTTCAGCAGAAGATGCCAGACAGACACCATCCATAACCAGATCTTCTCTTGAAATGCCAAAGTTTTCACAGGCATCGATAATGACCCTGGCTTCAAACACGCGTTCATCCACCACTTTTGGCAGACCATACGTATCACCAATCGGCATACCTACCATGGCAGCGCTGTATTTCTTCGCTACAGGTAAGATCGCTTCAAGAACATCTTTTTCAGCCGAAACTGAATTAATCAAAGCTTTATACGGATAGATCTCTTTTAAGGCAGCTTCCAATGCCTGGACATTGCGTGAATCCAAAGCAATCGGACAGCCTACTTCCTGCTTAATCGCCCGTGCAATCCGTGGTAGTAGCTCTACTTCATCCAGATCCTGGTGAAAAATGAGGACATCTACCATATCCAGACCGGCAGCCTGACCCGTCTTCGCAATTTCCACTAATCGACTTACGTCTCCCTTTTGCAGTTGCTCAAAAATCGCTGGATCCTGATCCATGATCCTGAGTTGATCATTGATCAAAACAGTTGG
>DAOUGX010000325.1:0-1728 GCA_034428855.1 Anaerolineaceae bacterium
TTATCCAGCAAACCACCCCCCGGAATGAGCTCCTGGAGCACTTCGTTCGCAAAAAACAATGGCGTAACGTAACTTAATACCTGAGCCCATTCCGGTAGTTTTTCCACCGGAACAATAATCCCGGACAGGATGACAGACAGTATCACCAGAGGAATGAAAGGAATCACCTGGCCTTCATTCCTGGCAAAGTTGGATACCAGCATCCCAATCGCCATACTGATCACTGCCAGCAACCACATCACCAGATACATGGAAGCAAATTGAGCCAGGCTGAAACCCAGGTCAAAAAGCCAGTTCAATTCCAGCAACACCAACAAACTTTGAACAGTTGCCAGCACCGTGTAGGCCAGTAAATAACCAATAATAATTTCCAATTGCTGGTAACCACTTACAAACATTTGAACCATGGTGCCCGCAGTGCGTTCACGCACCAATACAATCGCCGTCAGGATAAAAGTAATGAAATGGACAATGAAGGCAGCATAAGGCACCACATACTGACTGATGTTGAAGGATGGCGGTGCTAATACATCAAAAACAACTTTGATAAAGTAGATAATAATTAATGGGAACAGGATGGAAATGGCCACAAAACGGTGATCTCGCCGTAACTGATTCAATACCCTGGCAGTTACAACACCAATGCGGCTGAAAGTACTTTTCATTGGGCACCATCCGGGTTCATTTGCTTTTCGTGTTCTTCAATCATTCCCAAAACTACCTTTTCCAGGGTTTCTTCCTCAATCTCTATCCGGTTGATGGATGGATCTAATCCGTATTTGTGCAATATCTTTGGCAATTGTACCGGGTAGTTCGTAACAACCTTTTCTGCTGCCAATTCTCCTTTTCGTAACCTGATCTTCGCCTCCTGTTTCCATAATAATTGCCGGGGAGGTTCATTCGCCAGCAGCACGCCTTCATGTAAAATAGCTAAGCGATCACAATACATGGCTTCGCCCATTTGGTGGGTACTCACCAGGATTGTCGTGCCCTGGTTGGTCAAATCCCTGAAATGCTGCCAGAACATCTCTCTTAATTTCGGATCGATGCCAGTGGTAGGCTCATCCAGAAATAATATTTTGGGTTGATGAACCAGAGCACAAGCCAGAGATACCCTTTGTTTCATTCCTCCGGAAAAAGTAAAAACCTGATCATGTGCCCGTTTGGTTAACCCAACAAACTCGATGACTTCTTTAATTCGTTGCGAAAAATTTCCAGTCTGGTGAGGGTAAGCAAAGAACCGGATGTTCTCAAATGCTGATAAATCTTCATATAAGGCTGGAAATTGTGGCATATAACCAATTAAACTGCGCACTTTTTGCTTCTGACTTGTGGGATTAAATCCCAGGACAGAAATCTTTCCCCCGGTAGGTTTGGTTGCCCCAATCAGGCAACGAATCAGCGTCGTTTTCCCGGCACCATTCGGACCCAACAAACCATAAATCCTGCCTTGCTCAATGGCAAGATTCACATTCTGTAAAGCTTTTTGTTTGCCAAAGGATTTTTCCAGATCCTGGATCACAATTGAGGGGGTATCATTCACATCAGGACTCCTTGCATCCAAACCGCGAATGGAGATATCTTAATTGTAGTCCTGATAGGAAATTTTATTCTACAATTGTTTGCCATCTTATTTTCAGAAAACCAAATCCCCATTTGTGTCTTATCTATTGTTTGCAGATTTGACTATTTGTGTAATCAAAATAAAAGTTGAAGAAAAAAACTGTG
>DAOUGX010000326.1:0-1605 GCA_034428855.1 Anaerolineaceae bacterium
CTGCATTTGAAAGACATTTATCCCAAATGAGTGACATGATGGGAACCTCTGATTCAATGGAGATGGATTTATTCACCAATTATACAGCAGCCGTTTCTGAGGCAGTCTCACTGGCGGCATTGGCTGCTCTGATAGCCGCTGTTCTCGCCAGCTTTTTCATCAGTCGCCAGGTTGTCACACCAATTCAGCGGATGATGAAACTCAGCCACCGTATCGCTGAAGGAGAATATAAAGAAAGACTTGAAATTCCAGGCAAACTACAATCGGATCAGGTTGATGAACTGGATCAATTAGCACTGAGTTTTAATCAAATGGCCGAGAAATTAGAAAAGACTGAAAATATGCGCCGACAGTTAATTGGTGATGTAACCCATGAATTACGTACCCCGCTCACAGCAGTTAAAGGGTATTTGGAAGGGTTGGTGGATGGTGTCTTCACAGCTGAACCGGACACTTACCAGCAAATCCTCACAGAAATAAATCGTCTGCAACGTTTGGTAAATGATCTTCAGGAACTCAGCCAGGTGGAATCCAGTGGTTTCCAGTTAGAATTCACGACGATTTCACCTTCCATTATCATGGAAACGATTCAGAGGAATTTTGAATTTCAATTCGATGAGAATGATATAAAACTAGAATTGGAAATAGAACCAAATCTACCCAAAATTCTGGTTGATAAAGATCGAATAATTCAGGTCTTAACCAATCTGGTCGGAAATGCTTTGCAATATACCCCAGGCGGAGGGCGAGTGTTAATCAAAGTCCATAGGGAAAAATCCAACCTTCTTTTTTCAGTTTCAGATACCGGCATTGGGATTTCTGCAGAACAACTACCCAATATATTCCACCGTTTTTATCGAACAGATAAATCCAGAACAAGAGCCAGTGGGGGAAGTGGTATTGGGCTAACAATTGCCAGGGCTATAGTGAATGCTCATCAGGGGCGAATATGGGCTGAAAGTGATGGAGAAGGAAAAGGCAGTACTTTTTCTTTCTTGATTCCAATACATAAATAGCCAAAAACATTTTTTCATCAGTAACCAAATCTTTACGATAACTTTACAATGCCTTTAACATTGCTTCAAGGTTAATGGTTATCCTATAACCAACAACATGGAAACGCTGTTTCCAGCAATAAAAGGAGAAAAAATGAAAAAATGGGTTTTAATTAGTTTACTAACTATAGCAGTTTTAAGTATCGCAGCCTTCGCCTGGTCTGGAACAGTATTCGCCAGGAATCTTTACAACGAATATGGACCTTACGGCCAGGGCATGATGGGTGGCTATGGTTACGGTCAGGGAATGATGGGAGGTTATGGTTATGGCATGATGGGTGGTGGATATGGTTCCGTCATGCATGAAACCATGCTCAATGAATTTGCAGAAGCACTCAATCTGAGTCCTGAGGACATCGTAGGTCGTATTCAAGCTGGTGAAACACCCTGGCAGATAGCACAGGCAGAAGATTTTACCGCCGAGCAATTCCAACAAGCGATGCTGGTTGCACATGATCAAGCGCTGCAAGCAGCGGTGGATGCCGGCGAGTTAACCCAGGAGCAGGCTGAATGGATGGATCAGCGTATGGAATCCATGTGGTCAGGTGAC
>DAOUGX010000327.1:0-2953 GCA_034428855.1 Anaerolineaceae bacterium
AAATTTGAGGAAATTCTTCGGTATTCACTTCATGAATGAGTACAGTAGACCCACTATTCTCCTGAGCCTGAACCACAGGAATGATAAAAAGACTCACCATGATGATTATGATCAGGCGAGTTATTCGAATTTGATGTGGTCTTTTTATCTTTAAACAATTCATGGGTCAAAAAAAGGTGGAATCATCCACCCTTGCGGTAATTATATACTTATTTTGAAAAGGTCTTTGTAGTTAATCAGAAATCCTATATGAAATAAGAATAGGGATGGGTTTGGAACCCATCCCTACAAAAAACCTCACCTGTTTAAAAATGCAGGGACTTGAAACTCCTGGCCTGGTTTTCAATACCCTTTTCAGTAGGCAAGCGTTCCATGCTGGAAGCACCAAAGAACCCTACGATGCCTTTGGTATGGTCGAAGATATATTGAGCATCTTCAGCCTCTGCAATTGGACCACCGTGACATAAAACGAGGATATCCGGATTCACTTCAATGGCGGCGTCATGCATTTCCTGAATTCGTTTAGCGGATTCTTCCAATGTGAGCGCTGTTGTAGCCCCGATACTGCCTTTGGTAGTCAACCCCATGTGTGGCACCAACACATCAGCCCCCGCTTTAGCCATGTCAATGGCGTCTTTCGTGGAAAAGACATACGGACAGGTGAGCATATCCAGTTCGTGCGCCAGGTGAACCATCTCTATCTCCAGACCATAGCCCATCCCTGTCTCCTCTAATCCCTGGCGAAAGGTTCCATCGATCAAACCAACAGTTGGGAAGTTCTGTACTCCATCAAATCCCATTTCTTTGAGCTGTTTGAGAAAGACCTTCATAATACGGAAAGGGTCTGTTCCGCAAACACCAGCCAAAACAGGGGTATGTGAAATCACTGGTAACACTTCACTGGCCATCTCCACCACAATGGCATTGGCATCCCCATACGGTAATAACCCCGCCAGACTTCCTCGCCCCGCCATACGGTATCGCCCGGAATTGTAAATAATGATTAAATCGACCCCACCACGTTCTGAAAACTTTGCAGAAATTCCGGTACCGGCCCCCGCACCTATGATGGGTTTTCCGGCAGCCACCTGTGTTTTTAATTTTCTAAGGGATTCTGATCTGCTAATGAATGGCATTTTACTTTCCTTTCTATGAACAATTTATTTTTTCAGATATTCGACTAATTTTTCCACCAGCGCTTTAGCAAAGGCTGGGTCATTGATATGAAAAGGTAATTCAATTAATTCCACTTTTCTGGTATCCAGGTGTTCTCGTATGGCTGCAAAGAGAGCCTGATCTGCTTCCGGTGAATGAAAGGGATAACCTTCCGCGTCGATCATGCTGACGCCACCTAAAGGTATAAAAAGTGCAGTTGGACCGCTGGTTTGATTTAATTTGTTGGCGATTATTTTGCCTAACTCCGCATTTTCTTCCGGAGTAGTACGCATCAAAGTCACAGAAGCATTATGTTTATAAAGATTGCGCTGTTTAAATTGATCCGGAACAGTCTCCATTGCGCCAAAATTGACCATATCCAATGCACCTAATGAAACAACCTGAGGAACACCAGCCTTCGCTGCAGCATCCAGACGATCTGGTCCGGCTGTGAGCACACCGCCAACCAATTCATCACACCATTCCGTGGTAGTGATATCCGCCACACCAGCAATAAATCCTGCTGAAATGAGTGCCTCCATCGATCGACCACCGCTGCCCGTGGCATGGAAAACCAGTACTTCAAATCCTTCCTGTTCCAACCCTTCCCTTACCATCGTAACACAGGGAGTGGTGACACCAAACATGGTGGCGGTTATCAGTGGTTTATCAACTGCTGCAGTAACTTCCTGTTCCACCATGCCACAAATAGCCCCAGCTGCATTGGCAAAAATCTTACGAGAAAGACTGTTCAATCCAGCCACATCCACCACCGAGTACATCATGGTGATATCTTTGACATCCACATAAGGGGCTACGTTTCCGGAAGCCATGGTTGAGACCATCAACTTTGGTAATCCAACCGGTAAGGCTTGCATGGCCGTGGTGGCGATGGAGGTGCCACCTGAACCTCCCAGGCTGATCACTCCATCAATTTTTCCTGATTCGTGAAGTCTGGCCGTGATTTCACGCGCCCCTTTTGACATCACATCCAGTGCGAATCCCCGGTCAGCCTTTTTTCGTAATTCCTGTAGGGATGCACCACCAGTCTTCGCAACTTCTTCGGCTGAGATATCTGTTGGAAAGCCAGGCTCTCCATTGACGCCAGCATCCAGTACAAGCGTTTTATGTCCGCGCGCCTGAATAAGATCCCGGAGATAAGCAAATTCTAACCCCTTGGTATCCAGTGTTCCAATGATTAATATCGTTTTGTCCATAACATTCCTTTCTTTCATTCCCACTTGTTAAATGATCCAGATTTAATTATTGCATATGTTTTAATTTTCCTGGTTGAATAAATGAATAATGTGATAGATAATCAAATTTGATCTAAGGCGCAGACCCGTATCCAAAGCGAGTGAAATACAATCTGCTCGGACATTCGTTGGGTACTGACCACGATCCTGCCCGAAAAATCTTAAGAGGATAAACCTATGTTGCTCGAGAATTATGAAGTCAAAGAATTTACCCGTGAAACCTGGGCAGATTTTGATGCCCTGTTTGGCAAGCATAAAGGCGTGAGTGGTGGTTGCTGGTGTACCTTCAACCTGGTGACCTCCTCACAATTTAATAAAATGCATCGTGATGAACGAAAAGACCTGCAACATCAACTGGCATTAAGCGGTGGCAGTTGTGGATTAATGGTTTATGATGCCGGGGTGCCGATTGGCTGGTGTCAATATGGTCCTGCAGAGAATTTTATCCGTTTGGAACGGGCACGCGCCTACCAGGAATTAGTCATCCCGGCTGAGTTAAAACCACAATGGCGAATCTCGTGTATTTTCGTGGATAAGCATCG
>DAOUGX010000328.1:0-9796 GCA_034428855.1 Anaerolineaceae bacterium
CTGAGAAGTAGTCGATTAATTGACACAATTAATCGACTTAAATATTTTTAATGAAAATCCAACCTGATTAATAGTATAATAATTTTGTTGGATCTCAACATTCCTGTTTTTACCAATATTGCGCCAGACATCCGAGCGTAAAAGTAGCAGAAAACAACAAAAAACCAACATCTGATGACATGACCAATTTTCTTTGGTCATCGAATCCACCCCAATTCTTCAGGAAAAGGAGGACATCAAGCGACTGACTTCAGTCACCTTAGTCAAACGAACGCACTTTACAAATTGAAAGGAGGACTCAATGACCTTACAGAGTACGATAATTCATTCTGGTGAGGATTTACAGAAAGCCTTCCAAAACCCGAAATATATTCCTTACGGGTTGAAGAATTTTCGGCAAATTTCCCAAATCAGTAAGCTCACCGATGAACAAATTTTTGATATAGAGGTAGTGGCTCGCGTACTCCCCTTCCGCACCAACAATTACGTTGTCAATGAATTGATCGATTGGAATAATATTCCTGATGATCCACTCTATATACTCAATTTTCCCCAAAAAGAGATGCTTAAAAAGCATCATTATGATCGGATTGCATCCTTACTGAGAAGTAATGCTGAAGAAAATCTGATTTCTCAGGTTGCCAATCAGATCCGTTCCGAGTTAGACCCCCATCCGGCAGGTCAATTAACCAAAAACCGTCCATCTTTAGATGGCGATGTACTTCCCGGTGTTCAACATAAATACCGTGAAACCTTGCTCTTTTTCCCAACCCAGGGACAAACCTGTCACGCTTATTGTACTTTTTGTTTCCGTTGGCCACAATTTACCGGTATTGCAGATTATAAATTTGCAATGTCAGAAATTGACCCGGTTATCAAATATTTAAGGAAACATCCGGATATCACAGACATTCTTTTTACCGGTGGTGATCCGTTGTTCATGAAAACCAAAGTTCTGGAAGGGTACATCGATGCATTAATCAATGCTGATTTACCAAATTTGAGAACTATTCGCATTGGCAGCAAATCGTTATCCTACTGGCCATATCGCTTCCTGACGGATAATGATGCTGATGCATTACTTGCCCTATTCGAAAAAATCGTTTCCAATGGAATTCACCTGGCGATCATGGCACATTTTAACCATCCACGTGAACTTACCACCCCTGCGGTAGAGTTAGCAATCCATCGAATTCGCAATACCGGCGCACAAATTCGTGCCCAATCACCTGTCCTCAGGCATATCAATGACGAACCTGATCTCTGGGCGGATATGTGGCAACGCGAGGTCGAATTGGGGATCATTCCTTACTATATGTTCATCGCCCGTAACACAGGTGCGCAACATTATTTCAGTATTTCCTTAGAAAATGCCTGGAAGGTTTTCCGCAAGGCGTACCAACAGGTCTCCGGACTTGCCCGTACCGTTCGCGGACCAGTGATGTCCTGCAACCCAGGCAAGGTGCAGGTTCTCGGAGTTTCTGAAATTATGCAGGAAAAGGTTTACGTATTACGTGCATTACAACATCGCAATCCCAGGCACGTCATGAAACCCTTCTATGCACAATATGACCCAAAAGCAAATTGGTTCAATCAGCTTAAACCAGCTTTTGGTGAAGAAAAATTCTTCTTTGAATAATTTCCCTTCGGCTTATATCAGTTGGCGTCTGTAAATCGACGCCAACTTTTATTATTCATGCCAGAAAGCTCTCAAAAAATTGATTTTTTCATATAAATGATGGATGCCACCACCATCATGTTGGTTAAAGGGATAAACCCGAATCTGTTTGATGCCAGCATAATGGTTATAAGCCGCAAACACGGTGGAAGGTGGGCAGATATCATCCATTAATGCAGTGGAAAATAGTGCAGTTGCTCTGGCGCGAGACGCAAAATTCATCCCATCAAAATAGGATAAGGTATTAAATACCTGTTCTACTTTATCCCGATGTGTCCGGCAATACTGAACGATTTCATGATATGGTTGGCTATCCACCAATTGCGTTGCACGTTTGAAATCACACAGGAAAGGAACATCCGGCATCACTACCGGTAATTCCGGCATTAAACCTGCGACAGCCAGGGCTACGCCTCCTCCCTGACTACCGCCAGTTACTGCGATCCTATCCGGATCCACCAATGGGTGTTCTCTGGCTGCTTCAACGGCTCGCATGGCATCGATATATAAGCGTCGAAAATAATAGGTTTCTGGTGAAAGAATACCACGGGTCATAAAACCTGGCACCTGTGCGCTGGACCCTGTTTCCAGAACATCCGGGGTATCACCTTCCCGCCAGACGCTGCCCTGGCCCCGGGTATCCATTATAAAATGAGCAAATCCAGCATTCGACCAGCTGAGCGATTCCAGTGGACGACCTCTGCCACCGCCATAGCCTACATATTCCACGACACATGGCAGAGGTTCCTGTTTTCCTTTCGGTACCAGCAGCCATCCCTTTACCGGTTGACCAGCATACCCCGGAAATGAGACATCATAAACATCAATCAGATCTAGTGGTTCTTTTACGAGTTGAAAGACGGTTTGAAGTGGTGTATTGTGAGCAAACATGTAGGATTGTTCCCAGAAATCATCAAAATCTGTTGCGTTTGTTAATTCTGGTTTATAAACTTGTAATTGTTCCAATGGCATATCAAAAAAAGCCATATATACCTCCTGAAATTGTTTCTTTTGGACATAAAATAAGTCTGAATTTGAAAACCGACTCTACAGATATTTATACTTTAATGAATAATCTACCCGTTTTCAAGTCAAAACAAAAAGAAATCCCCGTTATTCATACACGAATAATTTTTTTTATTACCTGCTATAATTTTATTTAGCGTTATTATTTGTGAATTAATTGGATAATGGAGTAAATGATGAAAAAAATAAGTCTGGTATTATCCTTTCTAATCATTTCCAGTTTGATTTTAACTGCCTGTAATTTATCGGCTACCAAATCAAAACCCACAACGGAAAGCGATATGGCTTATACAGCCGCTGCATTAACCGTTCAGGCCAAGATTCGTGGTTATACTCCAGAACCTACCCAATCAATAGTGGATCAACAACAACCGGTACAGGAGAACCCCTCTGCCCCCAATCCACAACCTGTTTACACACCTGCGCCTGTCGATAGTGATGCTCCTTGCGATCGCGCGCTTTTTGTCGACGATATCTCCGTACCGGATAATACGCAAATGGATCCTGGTGCTGCGTTCACAAAAACCTGGCTCCTTCGCAATGATGGATCCTGCACGTGGACAAAGGATTATGCCATCGTTTTTGATAGTGGGGATCCAATGGATGGTCCGGAATCCATTGCTCTCAGTAACGATGTTCCTCCTGGATATGCCCTGGAAATCAGCGTGAATTTGAAAGCCCCAACCGATTCAAAAACATATCGGGGAAACTGGATGTTAAGAAATGCATCCGGAGAAACCTTTGGATTGAGTGATTTCAATGATCCCTTCTGGGTGATTATCGAAGTTGACGCACCACCAACCCCATCCTTTGCTGTCAGTGCAGCATCATTTGAAATGATTCCAGGCAGTTTCACAGGTGTTTGTCCATTCCCGGTTACCTTGCGTGGAAAAATATCTTCCAGTGGTGCTGGAAAAGTAACTTATTTTTATCAACGCGAAGATGGCTACCGGTCAGACATGATGGAAATCAACTTTGAAGCCAGCGGAGAGAAAACCTTACCTGAATTCTCCATGCCGATTGGGACCGGTGCTGGTTACTCCTGGTCTGGCAAAGTTTGGCTATATATTGACAATCCTAATCATCAAGCCTTTGGTGAAAAAGTCTTTTCAGTGAATTGTGTATCGCCTTAGGATATACAGCTACACATTTATTCGGTAAACCCGGTGGTTTTTCACTTCGGCCCCACCCAGGGTGATTAAATCTTTGCGCATTTGCTCGGCACTCTCTGCCACCTGGGTGAATTCAGCGTATTTAAAGTTTTTCGATTTTACCGTTTTTTCCATTTCATAATATAACAATGCATTACCACCACGGCCGTGGTACTCTTCCAGAACTCCCATCCCATTCACAGAGACCACATCCGCCCGTTTGGTTTCCATCAATAAATCCAGAATACTCAACGGATTTAGGCTGCCTTTGTGGCGTTGAATAGCCCGGGAAACATCAGGAAATGCAAATAAGAAGCCGATAATATTATCACCGTCCATCAACACCTTTATCATTTTGGGATCCGCGAAGAGAATCACATTTTCAATGGCTGTTTCAATTTCACGTTGGGTGTAGGGATAATATTCCCAATTTTTCACAAATACTTTATTGTAAATTTCACCAATCTCTTTTCCCACGGTGCGAAGCTCATTTCTTGTGTGGAAACCACGAACACTGATGGTGCCTTTTTCGAGAACTCTTTCAGCCACCCGTTTTACCTTTTCCGGCATACTGAATTTTGAAATCTCAATCTGGCAGGAAACGAAATCTACCTCTTTTTCAAACCCATACTCTTCCATTAATCGGGGTAAATAAGGCAGGTTGTAATTCATCATGATCATCATCTGGCGTTTATCAAACCCATCCACCAGAATTCCATATCCATCACCCAATCCAAAAGGTTTAGGACCAACTATTTTATTTAAACCTCGTTTGGCTGCCCATTCCTTCCCGACCTCGAATAAGGCTTTAATGACCTCAATATCATTCTCCGATTCCAATAAATTAAAACTGGCAACTTTTTTATTCTGAACCTGGTTATACAATTTATTTTCCATCATAGCGATTCGGCCCACAGTTTGGCCATTACGTACTGCGATGAAACCTTCAGCCTCTGAGTGTTCGTAAAATGGGTGTTTCTTGGGGTCCAGCATATTACGAACATCCACTTTCATAAATGGCACCCACTGTGGAACTCCCTGGTACAATCGATAAGGTAATTCGACAAATTCCCCCACTAAAGATCGGTTCTGGCGGTTGACAGCTTCAATTTTGATCATATTCTTTCCTCTTTTTGGATGACTTCATATAATAATATCATTGGAAAATATAATTGTTATACCATTTTGAAGTTTTCGTTTGTAAAGGATGCAACATGACTACATTAATTCAGGAAAAAGTAAAACAAGCAATCCATATCTTAAATGAAAAAGAAATCGACCTCTGGTTGATTTTTGTACGCGAAACTTCAGTCAATTCTGATCCGATTCTCCCGGTTATTTATGGCGAAGCCACTCTCACACGGCAAAGTGCTCTGTTGCTTCATCGCTCCGGAGAGAGTATTGCCATTGTCGGTCGGATAGATGCTGAAACCACCCAATCAATCGGTGCATATCAGAAGGTGATTCCCTGCGATGCTGGTATCAGTCAATATTTAATTGCGGAACTGGAACGATTGAATCCCCAAAAAATAGCCATCAATACCAGTCTCAGTAATGTAATGGCAGATGGCTTAAGTTATGGCATGTATCAACTTTTGGTCAAGATGCTGGCGAATACCCCCTTTTTGGATCGTTTAGTCTCAGCAGAGGAGATTATTTCAGCTCTCAATGGTCGTAAAACTCCTACGGAAATTGGTTTCATAAAAGCAGCGATTAAAGAGACACTTGATATTTATCAACTCACTTATGAATTCCTGCAACCTGGTCAAACAGAAAGAGACGTGGCTGATTTTATGCACAACCAATTAGCCAGCAGAAACCTCCTGGCTGCCTGGACGTATGAAGGTTGCCCGGCTGTCAATAGTGGCCCTGATTCCCCGGTTGGGCATGCTGCTCCAACTGAGATTAAGCTGGAAAAGGGGCACCTGGTTCATTTTGATTTTGGTGTTCAGAAAGATGGGTATTGCTCCGATATTCAGCGCATGGTGTATTTGCTTCGTCCCGGGGAAATAGAACCACCCTCTGTGGTGCAACAGGGATTTGACCTGGTTCGAAGTGCAATTGAAGCTGCCAGGAAAATATTACGTCCAGGCGTCACCGGTCTGGCAGTCGACCAGGCAGCCCGAAAAGTGATCGTGGAAGCTGGGTATCCTGAATACCATTACGCAACCGGACATCAACTAGGCAAACGCGCTCATGATGGCGGTGGTATCCTTGGACCCCAATGGGAAGTGTATGGAAATCTCCCCAACCAGATCATAGAAAAAGATCAGGTGTATACCATTGAACTTGGCATCGCCTTACCAGGTTATGGTTACATCGGTTTAGAAGAGGATGTCCTGGTCACAGCGGATGGAAATCAATATCTGGGAGAGCCACAAATTGAATTAATCAAGAAATAAAATTCGGATGTATGATTTGTATCAATTTATTAGCTTCTTTTGCCATCATAACTTCATAACAATCTGGCTTCAATTCATATTCAATTTTTTCTTCAGGTAATTCATTAATGGTTTTGATCGATTCATTAATCAGATAAACCTGGAATAATCCCACACGTATGGCAGCCGTAGTACAAAAACCAAATCTAACGAGCAGTGGGTTTATTTTTAATCCACTTTCTTGTAAACCTCGCTGATATTCTTTAAGTAATTTCTCGAGTATTTCATTTCTATCAATATTTGATAATTTTTCCATCACACCAAAAACAAATTGGCTCAGGTCATCACCGATCGGTTGCAACCCCATAAGAGCCCAATCCAATGCGATGGTCTGATCATTACCATTCTCATCCTTCTGCGACATAAAATTAGTCGGATATGTGTCTCCATGATTAAAAGTCTGTGGTAACTGTTCGAGTTGATCCAGAAATTTATCACTTTCCATCAACATCTGTTTAAAAGAATTCTCAGATTCTGGAGGATACCGGTTTCTCATCAAAGGATGATTCCAATCAACTTCTTTCCAGTTTGGCAACAAGTCAATCCATTGATGATTTCTATTCAGGCTTAACCATGGATACACTGGTTGATTATTTTCTATCAGTTGGATTCCATTCATCCTACCCAGGTGAAATGCAGTTAACGCATAACGATCTAAAGTCCACTCACCACCAAAATCATCACAGATATCCTCTAACCATAAGAAACCAATGTCTCCAGGCATTTCAATTACATCATAACATTCAGGAGCACGTAATCCTTCTGGAAGATGATCCAGAATATCGGATTGATAAAACAATAATTCTCGTTTCCAATAATTCCAATGTGATTGATTTTCTCCCTCGCCCATATTTGTTAACCCCAGATTTGCAGGCGATTGGATGACCTTTAGTATCAATGACCAAAAAATTTGGCTCTGTTCCAACTGCAAATTCACTGCATAACGATAAATACCAACACTCACGGGATTTCCCATTCCACCCCCCAGTTGGTTTACATTCCAATCAATAATTTGAAAATCATTCCACTTTTGTGATTTTTTTACAATGTCGGTTAACATTGACCGATCAACCAACTTCAGTAATGGCGATTTTTCAATTTCCATAAATACCTGTCAAATAATATATACTATTAACATCCAATAAATCTGAATTGCGCTGTCAGTATAGCATTCAGTTAATCCACCCTCAAAATAAAAAAACAGGCTATCCTTATACAGACAGCCTGTTTCGTGCTACTCCTAAAATTCCAGGTTACCCACCACCTAAATAGGCTTCCTTGACCATCGGATTCTCCAGGAGATCCTCAGCCTTACCTTCCAGAACAATCTTACCCGTTTCAAACACATAACCACGGTCTGCAATTGCCAGTGCCATTTGAGCATTTTGTTCCACCAACAATATGGATGTGCCCTGATGATTAATTTCGCGGATGATATCAAAAATCTGTTCCACGATGATGGGGGCCAGACCCATGGATGGTTCGTCCAGAAGCAATAGTTGCGGATGTGCCATCAAACCCCGACCAATAGCCAGCATCTGTTGCTCACCACCGGAAAGTGTTCCTCCCAATTGTTTACGGCGTTCACGTAAACGAGGGAATTTTCCAAATACCATTTCAATATCTGCTTCAATTTGTTTGCGATCATTAAAAATGTATGCCCCCATTTCCAGGTTCTCAACCACCGACATTTTCGGGAAAATCTTGCGCCCTTCCGGTACCTGGACTATACCTTTGGGAACAATATCCTGGGGTGGAGTTTCAACAATTGATACTCCTTTATAGCGAATATCTCCGGTTGTAGGTTTGTTGAGACGTGAGATGGTGTTCAAAGTGGTAGATTTCCCGGCACCATTGGCACCAATTAACGCAACAATTTCACCTTCCTCCAAATGGAACGTAATTCCTTTGAGTGCATGGATCGCACCATAATGAACATTCAGGTTTTCAACTTCAAGCATCATGCGTTCTCTCCCGTCGATATTTTTCGGATAAAGCTGCTGCACCAGGTCCTAAATAAGCTTCAATCACACGCGGATTGGCCTGAATTTCTTTAGGGTTTCCCTCAGCGATCTTTTGACCATAATCAAGTACTGAAATTTGATCGGATATATTCATCACCACGCGCATATCATGCTCTATCAGAATGATAGTAATACCCAGATCATCGCGAATGTGCCGGATAAAATCCTTCATTGCATCCGTCTCCTGGGGATTCATGCCTGCTGTCGGTTCATCCAGTAATAATAATTTTGGTTTATTGGCTAATGCACGTGCTATCTCAAGTCGCCTTTGCGCACCATACGGCAGATTAATCGCCAGATGGTCCCCCAGACCTGCCAGACCTACATAATGTAATAACCGGCTGGCTTCATCAACCACATATTTTTGTTCTTTACGATATCCTTTGGTTTTAATCATGGCGGTCACCCAACCATGCTTGAGATGGGGTTCAAACCCGACCATTACATTTTCGACGGCGGTCATGTTTTTAAATAATCGAATGTTCTGGTAGGTTCGAGCAATTCCTCTGGCAGCAATCTTATCGGTGAGCATCCCCTGAATGGGTGTCCCGTCGAACAAAACCTGCCCAATTTCCGGTTTATAAAATCCGGAAATACAATTAAATAAAGTGGTTTTTCCAGCTCCATTCGGTCCGATAATACTGGCGATTGATCCTTCCGGGACGACCAGGTCCACCTTATTAACCGCCACCAAACCACCAAATATTTTGGATACTTGCCGGGTTTCTAAGACAGTCTTCATTGGTCACCTCCGGCTGGTGTAGGAACAACCCCGGTTTCTTTTTCCTGCTCAATCGGTACTTCCAATTTAGGACGTCTGGCTGGCCATAAACCTTCCGGGCGAATAATCATCATCACCACAAGCAGAACGCCAAAAACCAATAAGCGATAGCTTTCCAACTCACGCAATATCTCTGGTAACCCTTTGAGGGTGAAAGCACCTAAGACGATCCCTGGTAAACTACCCATCCCCCCCACAATCACCAGACATAAAACGTTGATCGATACCATCAAGGCATGATCTTCCGGTCCGGTGAATTGGTTTCGAGAGGCAAATAATGCACCACCCAAACCGGCAAATGCCGCACCCAATGCCAGAGCAAGCAGCTTGTATTTGTAAGTATCAACCCCCGTTGCCTGAGCTACCGTCTCATCCTGACTGATGGCTAACCAGGCACGACCAATGCTGGAATCCTGCCAGCGTTTCGCCAAAAACAATGCGAGTAGAACAGCCAGAATGATCAGGTACATAAAATCAACATCGGTATTAAATGACTTGCCAAATAAGGTGGGGCCAGCGATGTTTCTTACTCCTCGGGGACCCATGGTGAAATCCTTCAATAAGTCGCTTCTTAATAAAATACGAATGATTTCGCCAAATCCCAGCGTGACAATTGCCAGATAATCACCCCGCAATCGTAAAATGGGTAATCCGATCAGAATACCTGATAAGGCAGCAGCAACAACAGCCACGGC
>DAOUGX010000329.1:0-2281 GCA_034428855.1 Anaerolineaceae bacterium
ACCAACAGCAGGCATGTCATCTGAACAGGTACCAGAACTTATCGAAATTATCAATAAAGTTGTGCATCAAAAAGATCGGACTGCAATTCTGGTGGAACATCGGATGGATATGGTCATGTCAATCTCTGACGTTGTGACAGTTATGAGCCAGGGGAGAATTTTAGCAGAAGGATCTCCGCATGAAATTGCGAATAATAAGCAGGTTCAATCTGCCTATCTGGGTGACTTATATGGAGAGTTAACATGAGCGATCAAACAAACGAACAAGATTTGCTTATAGTCGATCAAATTCATACTTTCATTGGACAATTTCACATTCTGGAAGGGGTTTCATTGCGGGTACCAAAAGGAGCAATAACCGTGATGTTAGGTCGCAATGGAGCTGGAAAAACAACAACGTTAAAATCGATTCTTGGGTTAACACCACCCAGAGAAGGAAAAATTATTTTCGATGGGATGGAAATTCAAGGGAAACGTGCATTTAATATTGCAAATTTAGGTATTGGATATGTACCTGAACACCGCGCAATTTTTCGGGCTCTCTCGGTCATGGAAAATTTAAAACTAGCAGAACGGAAAAATGGTGATTTTAATCGTAACGCGGACTTCATTTTTAATTTATTCCCTGATTTGAAACGATTATATAAACTTCCAGGAAATCACCTCTCTGGAGGACAGCAGCAAATGCTGGCTGTAGCACGGGCATTAGTTCCAGACAACAAACTGCTATTAATTGATGAACCCAGCGAGGGATTGGCACCGATTCTCATTCAACAAATGATGGAAGCTATTCGGGTTTTATGTCAAAAAACTACGGTTCTTCTGGTCGAACAAAACTTCCTGATGGCCAGTCAATTGGCCAAAAATTACACCATCATTGACGACGGTAAAAGTGTTCAAAATGGATTGATGGAGAATCTGGTGAATGATTCTGATTTAATTCACCGTTACTTAGGTGCGAGTATTAAAACCCGGAAGGAATTGGAGTTAAGCCATGAATCAAAAAACTAAAAGAATTTTGACCATTGTCATATCAATAGTTGTTGTGATTGGCGTGGTTACAGGATTATATTTATATGCCGGAAAAGAACCCTTCATTCGTACCACATTATCTGGATTAACCCTTGGATCTCTCTTCTTTCTGGTAGCAGCAGGTCTCACTTTAATTTTTGGATTAATGGACGTGCTTAATTTTGCACATGGCTCCATGTTTATGTTGGGTGCTTATATGGGGTGGCAACTTTACACCAACCCCACGTTTATTTTTGGTTTATTACCTACTTTGTTGGCTTTTTCAACAGGTGTCATGTTAGCCCCATTTTTTAAACCTTATTTGATAAGGTGGAATATCTCTGGTAATTGGCAGAATGTGATACCAAAAATTGCTTACACACTGGCAATTATTTCCGCAATAGTAGGTTTTCTTGGTCTGAATATTCTTGAACTGGCAAAAACTGCAATGGTGGCATTAACAACCACCACTGTGGGAAATCCGTTATCCGAAATCAGTCCGCAAGAACCTCTTTCGGTATTTTTCTATAGACCATTTTTATTACTGGTAAGTGGTGTTTTAGTAGCAATCGCCTCGTCCAAACCTGGAAGAAAAACGGAGTTTGCACCATTTGACAGTATGCGAATGAAGCTGATCATCCCACTTGTTTTATTTGTGCTTACGATTATTGCCACAATCATTAGAGAATCTGCACCTGAAGCAATCCTGCTTATGAATGGGAACTGGCGATTTGTCATTTCGATCCTCATAGCTGTTTCATCAGGGTTTATTTTTGGAGCTGTAACTGAGATTACTCTCATTCGACCTCTCTATGTTCGCTCTTTCTTTATTGTCTTATTAACTCTGGGGTTGAGTTATGTCATTCGTGAATTAGTGCAATTGCTTTGGGATCCTTTAGCTTACCAGATGGCACGACCTCCATTATTTGCCCAATCAGGAAAAGCAGCATCCCTGCTGGATTGGCTTCGGAACGGGAATGCGACCATTGATATTTCTGGCGTGACTTTTCCTACCTATCGCTTATTTGTTATATTCCTCGGAATTGTCATGTTTGTGTTTCTTGTAATCTTAATGACAAAGACGAGACTAGGGATGATCATTCGTGCAGGTGTACAGGATCCGCAAATGGTTGAAGCCCTTGGAATAAATGTTAAGAAAGTTTTTACCATTGTATTTGCCATGGGTGTTGCTATGGCAGCGCTGGGTGGAATAGGTGCAGGACCATTTCTCCCGATCCAACCTCAAATGGGGGATCAATACCTGATGCAG